>JASDWX010000035.1:0-83636 GCA_041890515.1 Alteromonadaceae bacterium | reverse complement strand
AGTACCGGCCAAGTTAATTGACGCCGACCGGACAAGTTAGTTGACGTCTAATAAGGCATTTATCTTTATGAATCATCATAATTAAATACCTCCTTTGTTAGTTGTTCTATTGGATATTAGTTCTTGAACAAGGGCTTTTATTTGGTCAGGCGTTTTACTTTCAATACGCGCTTGGATGATGGCTTCTACTTCATGCTTGATATAAGCAACGGCACGATCACCGATGGAGATAGGGGGGCAAAATAACCCTGCTTTTTCGTCGAGTTGTAATGCGGATTTTGATCTAGCTGTTTGAGATAAAACAGATGGTCTGCGGATTAATTGATAAAACTTATTAGTAGTCATATTTAATTGCCTTAGTCAGTTGTTAAACGATTCTGGCTTGATCCTACTTAAATAAGTTTATGACAAAACATCTGTCATGTGACAATAAACTTGTCACATGTATGTTTTTGATATTTAAAGGTTAAATATTTCATCTAATACTTTCTTGACGATTTCAGCTTCTCTTGTAGGCATTTTGACCGTATTTATTAACCAGTCACGTATATGATCTTTGGAAATGCTATTTGGCTTAGGTCGAGTCTTTTGCCAGTTTGGAAACTCCCCTACAGCTTTTTCTGTTAGTTTGTATAGGTCTTTCCAAGCATTTGTATTAGTTATTTGATCAGAAAAGGAGGTTTGTTGGCTAGTTGTTCCGGGTAAAGGATTCGTATTTTCTTGTTTATTTATCTGAGTCATTGAATATCCCGTTTCAATTGATTTGTAGCTTTCACTGGGATCAAATAAGTTAGCCTTATCAGGTAAGTGAGCTTCAAACCATTTTGCTAAACTAACTTTTGTAATAGTTGTTTGTCTTGGTATTGGACAATAAGAGTATTCATCATCAGGAGCATTTCTCCATACTTGAAATACCTTTAAAGGCGTTTCGCTTGATGGTGCTGAAGGAATTCCATTATCATAAAGTTCTATTTTCCCACTAAGGAAATCATCCCAATGGCAAGCAATACTCACTTCATCTAACAAAGCCTCATATATTTGTTCTGCTTCATTTAAATTATAAAAATCTACATTGTGAGCGTTAACTTCATCCCAACTCATGGAGGCATAACCCATATCATTATATGGGTTAGTTAACTCAGCTTCGGCAGCCATAACTGAATCTTCTTCTGATTGAAGTGTTCGCTTAGCGTCAAGCAAAGAATCAAATCGCTCTAAGTTTGATGCGATTAAAGCGGCTTCCTCAGCTGTTAAGCCTCTTTTAAATTTATTTACCATGTGAGTTCCTCATTTCACTACCTCAATAAATTAATTGGGAAAGCACTGAGGTAAGTGCTTTTCGCCTAAAATGATCAATTTTAAGCTATCCCAATAAATTTAACCTATGGCTGTTAAGCCTTTTTTAGATTTATTAACTTTTCCAGTTTGCGCCTGCTCAATATGCTCAGACCACCAAGCCATCATTATTCGCCTTCGCTCTATGTATTCAGCGTGATTATAAGCGCGTCTGACTTCGTTTTTATCAACGTGTGCTAATGCCGATTCAATAACATCAGGATCAAAACCTTGTTCGTTTAAGGTGGTGCTGGCGAGTGACCGTAAACCATGCGCCACTAATTTATTCTTATAACCAATACGCTTTAATGCCATGTTTGCTGACTCTCGGTTAGCGTGGCCTTTAAGGTTTCTATCGGCAGGGAATATGTAGTCATTGTCACCGCTAACAGGTTTTATACGCTCTAATATTGCTATGGTTTGTGGCGTTAAAGGTACAACGTGTGGCTTGTTCATTTTCATTACATCGCCAGGAATTCGCCAGCATGCGTTTTCAACATCAACATCAACATCAATATCAACCCATTTAGCTGTAGCGGCTTCGTTTGAGCGCACCATAGTATGAAGCTGCCATTCAATTAATAAGCGCGTTACTAGCCTTAATGTTGAGTAGCTCAGGTCAGCCATTAGTTTTGGTAATTCTTCTGGCTTTATTGTGGGGTAATGTTGTTTCCTTGGTGCTTCAAAGGCTTTTAAAATTCCTGTTAATGGGTTGGCGTCAATCAAGCCAACATTAGCGGAGTAGGTCATTATTTCATTTAGGCGTTGGCAAAGTCTTTTAATAACAAACAAGCTACCTTTGTTCGCGATTGGCTTCATCGCATCTATAACAATAACAGGCGTTAAAGCGGTAACAGGGTGATTGCCAAGCTTTGGGAAAATATGATTGTTAAGGGAGTTCCATGTGTCTTTAGCGGTATTTGTCGCAATGGTCTTTTTCTTTATTTCAAACCAATCAGTAGCCACCTTTAAAAGCGTGTTACTTAGCTCTATTTTCTTATTTTCAGTAATTTTTTCTTTATGTGTTTTGGGATCAACATCTTTAGCAAGTAAGTTTCTTGCGCTGGTACGCTTTTTTCTCGCATCAGCTAATGAAACATCAGGATATTTTCCAAAGCTAATATTTGCGCGTTTCTTCGTAAAAGGACGGTAATAGTTAAATAGCCACAATTTAGAACTGTTGGGTTTAATGCGTAACATCAAGCCATCACCATCTACAAGGTTATACTCCTTGTCTTTAGCCTTAGCCTGTTTAACTTCTGTATTCGTTAAAGGGGTAGTTATTCTAGCCATAGTAACACTGAACTTGACGATGTAGGGTTGGTGTTACTATGAGTGTTACAATAAACCGTGATTTTTACAAGTTCTTATTAATCGTTAAAAACCGTAAATGTACTTGTATCTATTGTTTTTTTTGGGGTTTTATGGGTGTTGTTGACCGTTCGTAATAGTGATTTTGGCGTCCCTGAGAAGATTCGAACTTCCGACCTAGCGCTTAGGAGGCGCTTGCTCTATCCAGCTGAGCTACAGGGACATTATAAAGCTAAAAACGTTGCTAATTTATAGTAAATCTTGTGCTTGTTCTAGTTTTATTTTTTTTATACGTAAGTGAAAAATAATTAATTATAAATAACGGTTTATCATTCGCTTTAAATCGTTTTATACTGGTACTTGACGTCACAATCTATAACTAAATTGATAATTAAGAGGTTGAATTTGTTAAAAAATCGTTACAAACAAGTTGCCTTGTTTTTTTATTTCCTATTTAGTTATTTATTCATATCTATGCAAATATTGGCTGATGATGGAACAATAAATCGTGACTTCAGCGCTTTTGTAGAACAGGTTGAGAAATTACAAAAGACTAATATGACAGATTCACTTGTTTTATTAGATTCTTACCAAACGAATATTAGT
This sequence comes from Alteromonadaceae bacterium, assembly GCA_041890515.1. Taxonomy (GTDB): domain Bacteria; phylum Pseudomonadota; class Gammaproteobacteria; order Enterobacterales; family Alteromonadaceae; genus Colwellia_A. The sequence continues at coordinate 80,384 of JASDWX010000035.1, read as the reverse complement.
ACCTTAAGTGTTGATAACCAAGTAAAATATTATCAAGTGCTTTCTGAGCTATATATTGAAACTTATCAATTTAAATTAGCGCGTAGTGCTGCATCTCAAGGGTTACGTATCGCACAATACTTAACCAGTCCAACCATTTTAATTTCAGAGCTTTCCTATTTACGTGGTTTTTCATTAGAGAGTTTAGGTGACAGCGAAGGTGCAATTGAAAACTACCTCAATGGGTTAGAAGTTGCAGAATCGTTAGATGATAAAAAATATATTGCTGATGGTTTAATAAATTTGGGTGCTATTTATTATCTTACTGAGCAATATGAGCAATCCATGATCATGCTGAACGAAGCACTTTCAATAGCGAATACGCTTGATAATGAAGAATTAAAAGGGTCAGTAAATTCTGAACTAGGCATCTTATATTCTTATACTTTTCAAACGGAAAAGTCGCTTAAGTTTTTTCAATCGTCTTACGAAAACTTTAAAAAAGCTGGAATGGATCTTTATGCATTGCATAGTTTGCAGAATATAGCCGTACACCACATGGATGAAGGACGCTACGAACAAGCAATACCATTGTTCGAAGCACTTATCCAAAACGCTGACAAACTGAGTAACAATGAAATTTTAGGGGGAGTATATACACGCATGGCGATAGCATATGTCATGAAGGAAGAACCAGATACAGAAACTGCTTATCAATATCTCACCATGGCTGAACAATATATTAAAGAAGCGCAGCAACATAATGCAACTCTTCATTTTATGGTAGATAAAGCTTTTGTACTTGAAGCGATGAAGCGTTACGATGAGGCCCTAGAAAGTTTGAGGGTAGCAGAAGACCTATTAGCCGAAAATAGTCATACAAAAAACACATTCTACCACTACAATTTGATGTATTTGCAGTCAGAAATTTATTTTAAAACTGAAAAGTATGAGCAAGCTTATCAAAAACAGTCACAATTTCTAACGCGTTTGTTTAATGACCAAAAAAATATAAACATGGGAAAGGTAGAAGAGTTGCGTTTAAGTTATGAAAGTAAGCAAGCTGACTTGAAAAATAAAATTTTGGAGCAAGAACAATCAGTTCAAATTATTCAGCTTAATGATATGACTTACCATGAAAAAAACTTACAGTTATTGATCGTATTTTTCGCCTTGGTCACGTTAACGCTTGCATGGTTTTTACTTAACATGGTTCAAGGACAAAAGTATTTATGGCGAGTTAGCCGAGTTGATGATTTAACCGGTGTTATAAATCGTCGACGATTAATTGAACTGGGTGAAAAAAAATTTGATATTACCAAAAATAATCAACAGAATTTTAGTGTTTTAATGATTGACGTTGATAATTTTAAAGTTATTAATGATAATTTAGGCCATAAAATGGGTGATAGCGTATTAAAAGAAATTGCAGGGTTAGCGAATCAAATTATGCGAAAAAATGATTGTTTTGGACGCTTTGGTGGTGAGGAATTCATTTGTTTATTACCTGAAACATCTAGAGAAGATGCTTATGATATTGCAGAACGATTGCGTCTAACTCTCCAAAACAAAATTAAATTCAATAAAATTGAACAAGTCACCGTAAGTATTGGCATTTCATCTTATAAAGGTGGAGATACCGATAGTTTTACACAATTAATAAAAGAAGCAGATACTAAAATGTACCAAGCAAAAAATGAAGGCAGAAATAAGGTATGTTTTTAATGAACTCCTTCTTTTTTTCTAATATAAAATGGTATGTTTTATTAAATATTTGCTTTGTAAGTGTTACATTTCCATCAAGTGCAGAACAATCTGAGGTTAATAAAAATTTAACGCTTCAAGAAAATAATAATGTATCTGCCTCAGGAGGCTCTAAGGATATTTTAAGCAGTAATGAGCCTCTACCCATTAATGATCGTATTTTGTCTTTATTAGCGCTTGTACAAGATGCATCTAAAATTAGTTCAGATAAAACTGAAGACGTGCTATCTCAACTTGAAAAGATCAGCGCTAATTTTAATGCAGCAGAACATTACTTAATATTTTTTATACATGCGTTAATTGCACATAACTTACATCAAGATGCAGAGGCAATAACGTGGCTTGAAAAAACGTTAGCCCTAAGAGATAAAATCCCCGCTAAACAACTTAATTTACCTGACTTTTCAAAAGCTCATTTGATCTTTGCGAAATCATTTGCTTCGCTCGGCGATTTTGAGCAAGCTTTTAATTATAAGAAAAAGTATATTCAAAGTGGATATCGATATTTTGATGAAACTAGGATAGTCAAAACTCAAGAGCTCAATAAAGTTTATGAAACAGATCATAAAATTAGACAAAATGAATTATTAGCAAACCAAAATAAAATTAAACGCTTAAAAATAATTGCAGCAGAAAATAAGCAGGTCTCTCAACAGCGTAATATAATAATTTTATTTATTACTGTTATGGTGTTTTTTATACTGTTATTGAGGCAAATAAAGGTAAGAAAAAAATTAAAGTATTTGGCTAAAACAGATAGTTTGACCCATTTATATAATAGACGAACTTTATTTGAAAAAGGAACTGAAGCTGTTGAGCGTGCAAAAAATGAAAAACAAAGTTTAAGTGTCATCCTGCTTGATGTAGATTTTTTCAAAAATATCAATGACAATTATGGCCATGATATTGGTGATAAGGTCATAAAAATAATTGCTGAGTTAGGAAGTGAAACGATGCGTTCTAGAGATCTTTTTGCTCGATTAGGTGGCGAAGAATTTGCTGGATTATTGCCTGGCGTTGGTTGTGATGAAGCAAAAGCTATAGCTGAACGTTTACGCGAAAAAGTGGCAAATAAAGATTTGTCTGAATTAAATATTAGCCAACAACTGACTGTGAGTATTGGCGTTGCTTGTTTAGATCAAGACGATAAAAGTTTTGATGACTTACTCAATGCTGCTGATATAGCCATGTATTATGCTAAAGAGAATGGTCGAAACCTTGTTTGTCAGTTTACTGAACAAACTCAAAAGAATACCGGCTAATTTAGACATATTCGTAAAGAAGTATTTTCCCTTTCCATATAATCATATAATCATATAAGCTAGAGTCTAGCCATATATAATATAAAAATAATAATCAAAGTCATTTTTTAGGCTAACGCTTAGCAAGGTGACAACTCAGGAATTAATTCATGTCAGATGCGCTTAATTTTAGCCTTGAAGGTATTGAACAGCGACCACTTCGACAATTCACCGAAGAATCTTATTTAAACTACTCGATGTACGTGATCATGGACCGAGCTTTGCCACATATTGGTGATGGTTTGAAACCGGTACAAAGACGCATTGTTTATGCCATGTCTGAATTAGGCTTGTCTGCCAACGCCAAATATAAAAAGTCAGCACGTACGGTTGGTGATGTATTAGGTAAATTCCATCCACACGGCGACTCTGCTTGTTATGAAGCTATGGTGTTAATGGCACAGCCGTTTTCCTATCGATATCCATTGGTTGACGGACAAGGAAACTGGGGAGCACCAGATGATCCTAAATCTTTCGCTGCCATGCGTTATACTGAGTCACGTTTATCAAAGTTTAGTGAAATTTTACTTGCCGAGTTAGGGCAAGGGACCGTTGATTGGACGCCAAATTTTGATGGCACAATGAATGAACCGAAAACACTACCTGCACGATTACCACATATATTATTAAATGGCATTACCGGGATTGCGGTAGGTATGGCTACTGATATTCCACCTCATAATGTGCGTGAAGTTGCCAGTGCATGTATTCATCTCATTGAAAAACCTAAAGCTGACATTAGTGATCTACTTGAATACGTTAAAGGACCTGATTACCCAACCGATGCTGAAATAATTACACCTAAAGCTGATATCGAAAAAATTTACCGCACAGGTAAAGGCAGCATAAAAATGCGCGCAATTTATGAAGTTGTGCAGGGTGATATTGTTATTACCTCTTTACCTCATCAAGCTTCTGGTGGAAAAATACTCGAACAAATTGCCGGGCAAATGAACGCGAAAAAATTACCGATGGTGATTGACTTACGTGATGAGTCTGATCACGAAAATCCAACCCGTTTAGTGGTTATCCCTCGTTCTAATCGTGTTGATGTAGAACAATTAATGAATCACTTGTTTGCGAGTACGGATTTAGAAAAAAGTTACCGCGTTAACTTAAATATGATTGGTCTAAACAATAAACCTGCCGTTAAAGACCTACGAGTGATTTTGTCTGAATGGCTTGATTATCGTCGTGAAACGGTTCGTCGTCGCTTGCAGCATCGTCTCGATAAAGTCTTAGCACGTTTGCATTTATTAGATGGTTTATTGATCGCTTATCTTAATATCGATGAAGTTATTGAGATTATTCGTAACTTTGACAAACCCAAGGCAGAATTGATTTCTCGTTTTGATTTGTCAGAGCGTCAAGCTGAATCAATATTAGAAATTAAACTACGCCAACTTGCTAAGCTTGAAGAAATCAAAATCAGAGCTGAGCAAGCTGAACTGAACATAGAACGTGAATATCTTGAAAAAATATTAAATTCAACAGCGCGTATGAACACGCTAATGAAAAAAGAAATTCAAGAAGCGGCAGAAAAATATGGTGATGACCGTCGTTCAATTCTTATTGAACGCAGTGAAGCAAAAGCACTGTCTGAAAAAGATCTCGTACCGAGTGAAGCAGTCACGGTTGTCGTTTCTGATAAAGGTTGGGCACGTTGTGCTAAAGGCCATGATATAGAACCCGAAGCATTAAGTTATAAATCTGGCGACAGTTACTTATGTTCTTCAAAAGGACGCAGTAATAACCCGGTGGTATTTATTGACTCTACCGGGCGCGCTTATACAACTGATGCTCATACTTTACCTACAGCGAGGAGCCAAGGAGAACCCTTAACAGGGCGTTTCAGTTTATCAACAGGCGAAACGTTTGTTACAAGTTTAATGGCCTCTGATGAAAGTAAATATTTACTCAGTAGCGATGCAGGCTATGGGTTTGTTGGGCAATTCTCAGACATGATCAGCCGTAATAAAAACGGTAAAGCATTATTGAGTTTACCGGCGAACGCTAAGGTAAATAAACCATTACCCATTACCGACATTGAAAATATGTTATTACTTGCCATTACGTCTGAAGGCCGAATGCTCGTCTTTCCGGTTAAAGACTTACCTATATTGAGTAAAGGTAAGGGTAATAAAATTATTAATATATCTACTGCTCGAGCGAAAAGTCGAGAAGAGTTTGTTTCAATACTTAACGTTATTTCACCAGAGTGTTCAGTAACATTGCATGCAGGTAAACGTAAACTGACCTTAAAACCAAGTGACGTAGAACACTATAGGGGTGATCGTGGCCGTCGTGGTAATAAATTACCAAGAGGATTACAACGTGTTGATCGTGTCGAAGTTGAGATGACACTTGAAGAAATTTCAGCGGTAGACATTATTATTCCAACCACAAATGATGAAGGTTAAATAATAGCGATATATAATCACTATTTACTTCATCATTGATGAGAAACTAAGGTAAAATAAGGTCATTGTTTTACCTTGGTTTTCTTCTTTATTATGCAACAGCCTTTTTCTTACCAAACCACATACCAGTTAGATAAAGCTCATTTTCAAGAATGTTATAGCGAGTCTGCTATTATCCCTACCACTTTTAATGCCTATAAAAAATCAATAGTTTTAGCTGTTGCCGGAATGTTATTAGTGTTGTTTACACAAATGAACCCATATATAGCGTGGTTTGTTTTTGCCGTCGGTATCCTTGAAGGTGTTAGTACCTATTATCAAAAACCTTGGTGGGTGATGCGTCAAATGCTCAGTAAAGCTGCGAAAGGTAATGTTGATTTGACTATTGATGAAGAGGGTATTGTGAGTAAATCTTTTTATGCCAGCTTAACGTTACTATGGTCTGAAGTTATCTTAATAGAAACGACTAAATTGGGTTGGTTAATAAAGCATGCTAAAGGGCGTAGCTATATTTCTAATAAAAACTTATCAGAAGAAGCGGTATTATTTCTCACCGAAAAATTTAATCAGCAGAACAAGCATTAATATTTGATGAGTGTTCTTCGTTTAACCAACCCAAAATTCATTTTCCTCTTCATTGCGCTTTGGCTTTTTATGCTTTTGCTGTCTCCGATAACATTCGAAGGCATAAAGGAGTTTGGGCTATTTAGCTTTATGGGTGTGCTTGGCGCTATCTTTGCCAACTCAACGGGAGCGGGTGGTGGCGTAGTCTTCATTCCACTGTTTAATCAATTAAATTTTACCGAGCAAGAATCTATTGCAACGAGTTTCGCAATTCAATGTTTTGGTATGACCGCAGGAGCGTTAACTTGGTGGTTTCATTATAAAAGTGAAAAAACAGAACTACGTTTGTGGCAAGGTTTTAAACGTATTATTAGTATTACTGCTGTTAGTTCGGTCGTCGGTATTTGGTTAGTTTATGGGTATCAACTAACGCCACCCACTTCTTTGCACCAAAGTTTTAGCTGGTTTTCCTTAGTGTTAGGGCTATTTATCATTGTCACCGTTTTTTTCTTAAAACCACACCGCGAACGCAGCCAACTATATCTTTTAGATTGGTTCGTTTTAATAACGATAGGCTTTTTTGGTGGAGCGCATACGGCTTGGTTGTCTGTTGGTGTAGGTGAGTTATTGGCGATTTATTTAATTTTACGCCGATTTGATATTAGTATGGCCGTTGCTGCTGCCGTTATTGTTTCAGCTTTTACTGTGTGGTCGGCTATTTGGCAGCATACGATCATTCATTTTGAAGTTTACTGGCAAGTGGTTTTATTTGCGGGTCCAGGTGCAGTAATTGGCGGTATATTTGCTAAGACCCTTGTGACTCATCTCTCTGCCACAAAGTTGAAATTATTCTTCGCTTTATGGTTGTTAATAATAGGACTCGTTGGTATCAAGTAAGTGGTCGCTAACCGCTCCTATTTGCTGGTCTCGGTTGGGGATGAAACTGGTGGTGGGCTTGAAGCCCTTTAAAAATACAGGAATAGGTAAAAGTGCCCAGTTAAGCGGGTTCTAAATGCCCAGCTAAGCGATTTCTGATACCTTAAATTTCCAGTTTATTTTAAAATTAACCGAATAGTCCTGAGCATGCAATTGATTGTTTGTTCTATATTTTATTTATATTCTTCTGTGAAAATAGTAGCAGATTTTTAGATAGAGAGTAAATGATTTAAGATATTTTAAGAAAGGGAGTTTGAGATGGGATTAAATGCAGATGTTGGCGAGAAAGTGAACCTCGCCTTTATGATAAATTAAGTATCTTGTTAGCGAATCGAATAACTCATCAGACTTTTCATAGATATAAATGTCTTGATGCTCCAAAATTGAGTTTGATGTAATATCAGGTTCGCATTTCAAAAATTGAATAACTGATCTCAATTTAACTCCTGCAATTTTTGCCCAGCGATTTATCAATATATGTTGCTCAAAAAATGAAGATATTTGAACCGGATTTAACTTTGCTAAAGAAGCTACAGGTCCTGTTTCTTGTAAATTAAAAGTATTCTTTAACTCAATAAATTGATGAGGTTTTAGGATACATAACTGTTGAAGTTTATTTCTAGACAGATCGTATCTAATACTTTCAACAAAATATTGCTCTAAATGAAAAGCTATTTCTTCACGGTTAACAAATAAATAAGGAATAGAGAAAGTATTCTTTTTATCAAGGTAAGTTTGACATTTATTAGTGACAATAAGCATCACTAAACTAGACAAGTCACAATTAAAATAGGGCAGTCCTTTCATTAACTCTTTAAGAGAAATCAGCTTATCTTCCTGATTATCGATATTAAGAGAATGCTCAATTATCATTGATATAAGTTTAGCAACACTACTTCCTGAAACAATTCTTGCCCTTGATGCTACTGATCCTGAATATGCCGAGACTAAATCAAGCTCTACCAAGGCATTAATAGTTTTTTTATCTACACCTAGTAACTTTGCCGCTCTACCGAGGCTGATCTGATATTGATAATCTCGTACTGAATCACTATTTCGAATTCTTAAGCTAGAAACCATCACTCGTTGTCTTATAGGAAGCATGCACTGTTCAGGTTTAGACTGTGCTTTATCTTTTAGAAATCCTGTTGAAACATTTGAACTAGGAAGCTGTGCTAAGACTTGTAATGAATGATCATCTAAACTGTTCAAATTGGTGTCAGCTTTGAAATGGCTTAATCTCATTTCCTCCCAATTAGCTTTAGCTTCATCACTTATCGTTAGCTGAAAGGCAAGTTCAAACAAGTAAGGGATATTGATTAGATCTTTTGGTAGTTGTTTAAATTTATCAAAACTTAAGTCGAAAGGCCGTGATACAAAAATTAAGTTTTGATAGAGGGCAGCTAAGTATTCCTTCAGTTCTAAATCTGTTAATTCATTGCATATTGTTTGATATATCGGCAATGACTGTGTAACAGTTTGATAGCTTTCCCACCTGTAACCACAACATGAGCAACCCTGAAATATATCACCGTTCCAAGATAAAGGCTCTGTACAACGTGGGCATCGGTCTACTAATACAACGTTATGTTCTTCACAATGAGTGTGGTGAGCATATTCCCAAGGTTCTTTGATATAACGGCTATCATCATGAATCATGCAACTAGGGCAAACTTTAGGCGTTGGTAATCTGATTTCATTAACTGCTCTCCTATTATCTTCAATGTCTATAGACATTGAGAAGCTAGAAACTAAATCATGACCTGATAAGCGTAATGCTCCTGATAGCGCCAGTAGAAATGACTCAACATCAGCACCACCTAGGACGAAGCTAGAAGGTTTATATTTATAATCAATTGCCTCAGCCAATTTAGATAGCTCATATCGACCATTTGATACAGCTAATCTTAAAAGAAAGCCTTGCGCAGATTCGGCATGATTTGGGCGAGGGCGTACTGCAAACTCTAATTTCTCAACTGTATTATTTAGCATTATAAAGGCCCTCCTTGGCTAATCTAACTTTGACTCTGCTTAGTGTATTTGACATATCAAAAGGATTTATTGTGTGACTTCCATTGACTACATTGTCGTAAGCTACCTGTAATATATCGTTATCAACAATGTCTTCGGAATTTGTAAGCTCAATACATTCAGTGAACAGATTTACAATTACTCTCATCAAGCCTTTAGTAGCAAGATTTAAGCGATATAACATGTTGTGATTAGACTTCAATGTAATGACTTCTTTTCCATTATCATCAAAGTAACTTTCTGTAAAATCTAACCCTTCTGTCTTTCTAGGAAACTTTAAAAGTACGCTTTCAATAATTAAAGCAAATCGAAGTTTTTCTGCATCTGACAAGCAACTGAAAGCAAACAACTCTTGAGTGGGCAAAAAACGCGTTCTAATTTGCTCGTCTACTTCAAGAAAACGTTCAGAATGTTCAGTACCTAGTAATAGAAATGGCACACCGCATTCATCTAAAAAACCTTTCAAAAAACGATAGATTTTGGATGTCGGTTGAATTCGACTCTTTGGTAAAATATCTTGAAATTCGTCAATAATGACTAATTTCACGCCTTGTTCTTTAAATAAGCGGATAATTGTTTTTACTTTTTGCGGCATTACCCCTTTATAAGGGTTAATGTCTCCTAATTGCTCAAGGATTGCTGATAGCAATTGACCTGGAGAGTTAAACAATGACACATTGATGTAGACAGTTGGTTTCATCGTTAATGCGTCAGTACTACTCTCTTGATGTAAAGTGTCCATAGCTGTAAGTGCTGACAACGTTTTTCCGGTGCCTGGTTTGCCTTTTAGTAGTCTAGCCTTCGGCTTTCTCCCTGTGTAGCTTAATAGCTTTTTAATGGCGTCTTGAGTATCTTGAAAATCATCATGCCAGCAAATGCGTTTCTCGAATGTTGCGATTTCGTTTGGTTGAGTGTTATTCATAATTTAATTTCCTATAGTTATTTAGTTACTGGGCGAGTTATTGGGCGATTTGTAGGACGACCATCATTTTTCTGCACCGTTTTATCGGTATGATTTCTAGCATGTCGATTGGCTTCTTGCTGGACGTGTTCGGTCGCTCTCTCGGTTATGTCACTTGGTTGAGAAGCTTTGTTTTTAGCTTGTTTGTTCTTTTGTTCTTTCTTTTCTTCACGCATTTTCTTAGCCAATGCCGCTTTTTCCTTTTTCTTAAGCATGATTTCTTCCTGTTTGCGCTTAATTGCTTCAGATACGACCCAGTTAGATTTGGTGAATACGTTTGTGGTATTTGTTCTAGAGCCAGATCGGTATTGGCGGTTAAATTCAGCTAAGCTCATTCCTGGGAAAACACGAGGGTCGCAACAAGGGACTTCAAACAATACCCCTGTGGTTTCATCAATGACTGATATTTTGGAAACATCGTTTTTGTCGTATAAAAAAGGCACTTTTGGATTCTTTTTGTCACCATGTAAGGTTAATTCAAGGCGAAGATCATTTAGCTGGCGTGAACTGTAGTACAAGGTGTTACGCTGAACTCCTTGCCCCCCTTGGATTACACCTTCAAGTTCAACACCTGAGAACACTTCTAACTTTTTCAAATCAGCTACTATTCTAGGGCTGCATTCCTTAAGTGCTTCTTCACATACATTTGCAGGCGTATCTAAGAACAATCCTTTGTGTGGATTTTGATGATAGTGGTCCAAAATGTAGATTTCTAACGTGCTAATAAATTCACCAAGGGTAAGCGTGGCAATCTCCTCTATAGTCTTATCTGTCTTATCTTCATCGTTGTTACGCGTGTATCCTGGGAGGTTAGATGCGTACATACTACGGAATCCGCGATTATAGGCTTCTATCATACCCTTGCGCCAAGGAGACTTAGTTTCCGTGGTTATGTGAGTACATTTGAGTTGAGCCATTAAATTTGTAACTACGCGGCATTTGAATGCTTTCCCAGCATCACCAACAAAGGCGAATGGTATGCCAGTCAGGGGCCAATTGTTCTGTGCAAAGATTGATTTGATTTTAGGAGTCACACAATGTTTTATAAGCTCGATAACAGCATCAGATATTTCACTGGGTTTATTACCTACCGATACGCTGTAACCAACAATACAACGTGTAAATGTATCAATGGCTAAATAGACGATAGCAGTCCCTAAAAACTCCCCAGTTTCATCATCGAGTAGACCAATCTTTAGGTGCACAGCATCGATCTCCACTCTTTGTAATGGAAAATCAAGCACATACATCCCTTCACTACATCTAGCGAATTTTCTAGCTTCATCTTTTCCATAACGAGCGTAAACAACATCGAGTTGATTTAGTTCATTAAGTAACTCGTAAAATCTAGATTCACTAATAGATCTCCCTTCGATCTCATTTGCAGCTATTAATTCGTCATAATGTTCTTTGAACTTGAAATAAGTTTGACGTTTATTAAGCCCTTGAGGGATTAAGTAATACTCATCAATAATTGATTCAGCTAATTCAACTACAGCTTCAGAATGACGAGATGCACGTGTTTTTTTAGCGCGTTTTATAACAGAATATATTTCCATTTCGTTCTGTATCCACGAAACATACCAACGACGAAGAGTAGATTCACTAGGGACATCTTTACCCGTATAACCGTGTCGTTTTTTGACTATGTCCTTTGCTTTTTTTCGCGTTTTTAGTGAGTGTGGATTTGCATGTTGGTGCAATTCAACAAGGTAATGTTCAACGCGAATTGCTTTTTCTTTATCTTCCTGGTTGGTTAACTGCTTATTGATAAGAAGAGCATTTTCTTTCTTTTTAATGATGAGAAGCCCGCTTCGATAAGCCAACATAAGCTCACTTGGTAGTGGATATCCCATCTCTCCATTCGAATATTCAATTACGCAAAAGTTTTCACCGATTGCTTTAACTGTTGCTACTTCGCCACGTAAGTTGATTTTCATTTCTGCTTGTAAAATAAATTGTTGATTAGACATTTTTTGTATCCTTTTTAGTTGATTTTTGATTTACGTTATTTGTCTCTACTTATTGGGCTATGTTTTGTATTTGAATTTTTTTCTCCTAATGGTTTGGGGTGATGTTGCTTTGCTTGGTTAATATTTTTTTGCAGTCATAGCTGAAATAATCTTGGGCAATTAACGCCCAAGCGTAAATATCTGTTTTGTTGTGCTTAATACATAGCTGCTCTAGTGCTGAGATGGTCAGGTTTGATGGCAATTCAGTTATTATTTTGTTGGTTATGTGGGAAGTGAGTTTTATGTCTAGGTATAAATACAACTGTTGAAGATTTTCGATGTACTTGCCTTCGCCAAAAGATGCTTCGGTTCTTAACGTGTAATCCACACCAAGTTCTTTTTTGAAGAATCTTACAATTTGATTAAAGCGTCTTAAGTATTCTTTATCCTTAGCTTTTTTTTCAGGTTTTATTTGTATGAATTCGACAGTTCCATCATGGTAAATAACAACAACATCAGGGGTATGAGGAACCATTTTTCCATCAACTTCGATCGTGAATGTTGCTGGCTGGGTTAAAAAATATTTAATGCTTTTGTCAAATTCCAAGGTGAGTATGAATTTTGCTTCTGTATGACTTTCCGCATACGCCATCAATAAGTTCAGATGGGAGTAATGTAGAATTGATGGTTTTACTCTGCTGGTTTTATCAAGTTTTCGTTTAAGCTCAAACGGTTCAATATTGATAACTTTCGATGAGTTGATCTCGCTTACAAAGGTATTAAATGCAGTGTTCATAATATTTCCTATTATTGTTATTTGGTTAATTTAGGCCGCAAAAGCCTGTGCGGAATGTGTATCCACATTTAGCGTGTCAAAACGATTAAGAGATTATTGAGACGTGAGTCAAAAGATGTATGGTGAAAGCCATAGAAAAAGGGACATTAGCGAATCAATTTTTAGGTATTACAAGATGATTTTCGGTGGCTCGGAGTCTTGTTCAAATAGGGGGACATCATGCCGAAAGCGTTGACTTCTTGATTCAAGTGGATGAATCAGTATGGCATGTGATAATTTGGAACAATCTCTACAGCAATTGTTGCACAAGGAAGTGATTAGGTACTGGGGCTTAGTACAATAAGGTTGGATGACAACCTGTTTAACTATAGGGAGATCAAATGTATAGAGCACAATTAGCTCGTTAACGGCTAACAGTGGTTTATTTATTCGAAAAGAACAATTTCTAATTGATTTATTATTACATTTATTTTTATTAACTTGCACACAGCTATCCTCCTTATATTCAGTTAGCTAACAAGCCTACTAATTAGACTTGAAACACAATATATATTTATACTGTGTTGTGAAGTTGTTATAGTGTGTTCCCTTTTATGAATAAATGCAAGTTAATATCACAATATAAATTTAAACTGTGATATTGTTAGGTTATAAATCATGTTTAGAAAATTAAAATGACTAATGAAAAAAGCATCATTATCCGTTCTGGGTATACGTTTCGAGAGACCATTCAATTTGATCCAAATGGTAATCATTATTTGATCCAAATTAAAAATATAATTAAAGACGGTTTAGGTAAAAAGATAGATGTTTTAAATTTAGAGAAAATTAATTCACCAACTGATAACTCTAACTTCTATGTGAAAGATGGAGATATCTTGATTTTGAAAAAAGGAGATGACCATAACGCATATATGGTTAACAACGCTCCTGAAGCAACATTGGTTGGTCAAAACTTTCTAATTATCAGCACTTCAGATGAAGAAAAACTGCCATCTGAGTTCTTAGTTTTTTTCATTAACTTACCTTCAACACAGTTATTTTTAAGCTCTCTGTCAGGAGGGGGGAAGCAAGCTAGTTTGGGAAAAGCAGCACTAGAAAAGCTTAAAATTCCGATTTTAACTAAAGAAGAGCAAGCGGAATTAATGATATTGGCTAATGAGATCAGTAAAGAAAAAGTGATATTGGAACAACTGATTTATAATCGGGAAAGGCAGTTACAGAAGTTGATTGAATTAAAAACTGAGGGGCAATGTAGTGAATGATTTTAAAAGCTCCATTATCGAGAGTTACAAACATTGCTATTTACCTTCTTTAATTGATAACAGTAATGCTAATTCACAAAGGGATTTCTTTCTATTTTTTGTGTTTTGCTATTTATATGACTCAACAGAGCCAACGGTGAAATTTGAACTATGTGAGCCTTTTCAAACGATAGAGAATTTTAATCATATTCTGTTATCTGTTAAAAACAATAACTCGACTAATAGTGCTGTGTCTCAATGTATTGAACTAATCGAAGAGCAGATACGTGGTATCAACTCAATTGATTTAGTGGAAGATATAAATAGACTGGTAATCGAGCTTAGCGGCCTAGCGAATCAACAAAAAAAACTAACTAAAGTAGAAGCTATTGGGCGATATCGAGAAGCCTTACTGCCCCTACAACAGATTAATGTTGAAAACATCCATGACATTGAAGTTGAACCACTTCGCTTAAGCCCTGTTTACTTCCAACTTCTAAACGTCATGAAAAGTGGCATTACTAAAAAACGTATGTATCTCCCTTTTGACGTTGATGCAGAAGCAAGTATTTCGATTTTAGATTCAGAGCCAAGCCAAGCAGTCGATGTTGAATCGGTTGAACAGTCCCCATTGCATATATTGAGATTTTTAGCACTACTTCATAGTGCTGATGTTAATGTCTTAAATTCTCATTGCCTGCAACCAGGTTATAATTTGCATTCCAATGCGACCGACCTCGCAGTGAAACTGACAAAACTACCAAAAGTTATTAATAAAGGTGAAATTAAAGATAAAGATGCGGCACTAAACACTGGAAATAATAAAGATAAAAATAAAGAACCTGAACTTAATAAAGATGAAAATAAGTTACCTCGATATCCAGAATTTGATGTAGCTAATGTTTTGACTTCTGCTTTATCTAAAAAGGGCACAGGCTATATTTTTCTAGTTCAGAATGCTTTAAGCAGGCAGAGTGATGCTGAAAGTCGATCTCGACTAGTGAAAAGTGGATGTGTAAGTGCTGTGGTCACATTGCCACAGAAGCTTTTCAGTCAGCAAACGTATGAACTTGTTCTAATAATATTGAAACGAAATAGCCAAACTGTACGGTTTATAGATGCGGTAGATTTCTATACTGTATCTGATAAAAAACACGTATTAGCTCGTTTAGATGAGTTAAAAAACCTAATTGATACAAAGGAAGAAGTAAAAGGTCGGAGTTTTCATGTACCTTTAAATATTATTATAAATAATAACTCTTCTCTACATCCAGTGGCTTATAAAGACTTATATTGGCTCGAAGATGCTGGTATTGAAGAACTCAAGTCGCAAAGACTAAATCTCTTGGATGAATTGGGATCAACGCAAAATAATATAGATAAGCTAGTGAACAAATTTATTGGTTGAGGAAATTATGAATAAAAAAACATTTATAGACTCTTGCTTTATGCAATTAGTCGAAATATTTGAAGACGCAAAAAACCATAAGAAAGATAAAAAGAAAAAGTATAGGTTGGAAGGATATATTCATGCAGGTAAAACCCTTGGTCTTTTTTCCAATGAAGAAGCTATTACTTTAATGGAAGAAGCTCATTATAAAATTTTTGAAGAAACTATTGATTCGAGAAAATCTCGTAAAGCCAATTTAAAAGAGGCTTTAGTTAGAGGAGATGATGATTATATAGACATCCCTGCCTATGAAAGAAATAGAACGTAGCTAGTAGCCGATTAAACAAATCACCTCATTATATTCAAATAAATGTAACTCATATTAGAAAGGAAGTACTCCCTTCTAATATGAGGAAACCTATTAGTATGTAGCTAAGTCAATCATCATCGTTATAATCTTCATCTTGTCCCTTTTCCCAGCCTTTGTCCCAATCTTCTACCATCCACCAAGTTTCATTAGACCAATTATAGGGATTTGAGCCTTTAGACCTTCCTTTCCAGTATGCGTCATAGCCCTCACTTTTTTCACAAGACATTTATTTTCCTTGTGGCGAGTTATTACCTCGTCCGTTTCCTGATTTTTCACCTGTTTTACTTGGACCATTTATTGGTGCTGGTTTACTAGGTTTAGCCATTTTCATCTCCTTATTTTTAAATGTTTTAGCGTGGTTGTTCGTTTTTGAATGTAAAATTAATTTCTGGTAACTCAGTTATTTCGTTGCAAATTACTTCAGGTGTCATCGATGGAATATTTTGCTCTTCCAGCGATTCACCAATGCCGATAGGGAGTGCCCACCTTCTTCGTCCATCTTCTAAATCTGTGATGGCTTTGATTACTTTATCTATGTTGGCACTAGGCCATGGCGCTCGGTGCATCATTCCCGTGTCATCGAGCCATATGCGAGATATGGTTATGGATTTTGATTTGTCGTTTTCAAAATCGTAAATCATGTTGAGGCTACCTTTTTGTGAGCGGGTAGGTGGGATGGGATAGGCGAGGCTATCCAACCACTCACTAAGTGATACTCTAAATTCAGAATCTGTATTAAATATTCGGTATCCTTTATCGATAAATTTGTTGTCTCCAACTTCTTTAAATACGACCATAAATTGGGGGGTAATGTTTATGGGTACTAAAGATTTTCCGTCAATATAAACCTCATAAACGCAGGCATATAACAATTCATCTAATGAATCATTCCATACATATTGTTGCCATTCTGTTAGCTCATCCCACAGTAATCCTATTTTTTTATCTAGTCTAACGGGACGTAAATTCCAACAAAACTCATCATCGTTAATAAATAAAGTTATCTCTTTAGATTGCTTTTCATTTTTAATTGATAAACGCACGCTCATTTCGCTATGAAAACAGTTTGCTTTTTTGGTAATTTTACCAATCGCCTTATAGTGCCCTTGCTCAATATTTCCGACTAAAAAATGAGGGTTAGTAACATACCAAAGTGAATCATCTACTTTTTTATTATTAATTAATTCGTCAGCAGATGTATCGAAATGTAGTGCAATAGACTGGATCACTTTATTGGTCGTTCGTCCGTCTTTTTCGATATTTTGATATTGTCGATAACCTATATGACAGAGAATGGCTGTTATTTCTTGTTTTTCACCTTTCTGCTTTCGAAGATGTTTTAGTAAGCTTTTATTAATAGAGATTGATTCTTGTGCCATAGCAATATACTGATTAATTTTGATTGGTTGAATTATAGACCAACATGATTACGTTAAAACGAATTCATCACGTAATCATGTTGTATTTTGATTAAAGCTGTAAATAAAGCTAAAAAATTTAAAGCGGATTACGTTGTAGTCTTAAACGATTCACTTAGTAATTTAGAAGATATTGACTAAAAAATTTGGCCTCCCTATCTCCAAAGAAATACTGAGTACTTTCTCTGTCTAATGAGTCACTGATAATTATACTATTGGCAGATATCGTGATTTTACTTACGTATATTTCCTGCCTGAGTGATTTAGATAAGTAATACAACATCGATGAATTTCCTAATGTAGCCCCTCCTAAATGAATTACCGCGAGTATGTCTTGTCTTGTTTGTTGCTCTAGGATGAAAAGGTCATCATCAGTTGAGTAATATTTAACTCTTTGATTCATCTCTTTTATTATAAGCTCTGCCAATACAAGACCATCAATAGTAAATTCTGAACAACGGTAATGTTTCCACTCAGATTTTTTTCTTATAGTTTTGGCAGATACAGTTAATTGGTTTTCAAAATTTGAACTGTTCAATTTTATGAAAGGGTTATCTTTTAAATGAGTATCAGCATTCTTTAAATCAAGGCAGCGGGGTCTATTGGCGACAGATAACTCGAATGAGTGGCCTAGTTCAATTAGGGTGATATAAATTTCACCGTAAAAAGATACTCGAATATTGCACTTGTTGGCTTTAAAGCACTTGAGCATAGATTTAAGCAAATCCATTGTGGATTGAAATTCGTCACCCGCTACATCGACACCACTTTTAGGAGATAAATGAAAATTGTTAATTATTCTTCGTTTTCTCGCAGCGCGAACCTGGGATATGAGCGTTTGAATATTCATTCTTTGCCCATCAGCTCAATTGAAATTGCTTGCTCTCGCTTGCCTAATTCACCTTTCTTGGTGATGCCTGGTCCCCTAATGGCTAAAGTGCATTCGTATATATCGCAATACTCATATTGAAGTTGGATAAATGAAGCTGAGTCTGCTGGTAGGTAACTTATCCAGTCACCTTTGCTGACGCCAAATACTTTGTGAAGAACAACACGAGATAATGAGAGCATTTCCATTTCTAAGGTTTGCATTTTGCTCATTAGCTCACAGCCTTGTCTCTTGATTAAGTCGAGTTGTGAGTCACAATGTAAGTGTAAATCCATAGCGGACTGTTCATCTAGCTGCTGTAGTTCATTTATTAGCGGCTCAATACCATAATATAAATCTTCTGTTTCTTTGTATTGCTTATTTAGATTCTTTATTTTTGTGATTAAGCCAATAGTAAGTGGCTCCTTTAGTTGGCTCATACGGATAGGTTTTATGGGGATTTGATTAAACTCAAGTTGGTTGATAGAAATTTCAGGGGTACGAAAATGAGCATTCTCAAACGATCTCATTTTTCCAGAAAAGTGAATGGCCTTTTCATTAATATGAATAAAAGTAGTGATGTCATGATGGTATCTGTTTGTTAGCTTAAAAAACCAATTTACCGTATTTGTTTGAAAGGATATTTCATGAAAATTATGATTACATAACAGATTTTTTGTTTCATCTATGGCTGAGTGTATTTCTTGTGTGAACTCAAAAAAGCATAAGTTAGGTAAAGTCGCTTTATACGGATGAAGTTGTTTGTCGAGGTACAGTTCGTTTACCCCAAGACAGATAATATTGTTGGTTGGCATAATTTTTTCTACTTGTGATGGGTATGTAAATACTAGCCAATATTTTAGGTTTTTAACTAATGACTGCATAATAAGTCATTAGTTAAACCCAGTTCTGATGGTCTTTTTTAGTCTTGAATGTCCTCCCATGGTACTTGGTAATCCTTATTTTTCTTTAATTTTGAAAAACAGCTATCACACCACGTCCCAAGCCCTTCAGCATATATAGGGGCTACAACATGAAGCGTTTCTATTTTTTCAAAAGAGTAAGTTAAACTGTGAACTTTATCCCCAACTAGTATTTCTCGTTCACACCCAAAGCAACTGCAAAAAATCTGCTCATCTGTTTCAGTCATCATTCACTCCTGTCGTAATTAAATGTATTAGTGAGTTTTATTGGCAAAGCTAAATTGACTCGTAAAGTGATAGGTTTTTCTCTCGCATCACAGACCATTCTTTTGTTGATATAGTTAAATTGTATGAACGACCTTCAGTGATGTACAAGTTACCTGACTCTGTCTTAAACACATTGTCATTCGAACATACTATGCGAGAAGTCATCACGTGGTTTCCATGATTGTAGCGACTTGTTTCATCTGAAATTACCTCTCCAAGCAAAACATCAGCAAGTAACTCATTTCTACCTTCGTCAAAATCTTTGATATGTAATATTGATGTATTTTTTATGTACGTTTTAAGCATGGTGAGTTTCCCTATATGTATTAACTTTGTTCATTGGAGCGAATTTCTCTGCAAATTTAACAACATCAGTTTTACTTTCCTGGTATCGATATTCATAAATGAGAAAAACACCGCAGATGTCTTTCCAAAGCTCCATGTTGGTTGATAGTAACCAATCAATTTCACCGATACTCTGGTTGTGTTTGATTTGCGACATTCCACTCGTCAGATACCAGTAAGAAGCGCTATTACTGATTATTGGACTGCTATTGCTATGAATACTGCTGAATGAATAGCCGCAAATTACGGCCGATATTATGCAATGATGGTGTGCAAGATACTGATAACACGCTTGTAAAATAAGCTCTTTGTGAGGATGTTCTTTCAGTAGAAAACGAATCCCCTTATTTAATCTCGGCCAAAGAGTAAAGCGGAGTTCTGAATGATATTGAACAATAAAAGAAAACTGCTTGTCGATCTCTCCTCTGAGCGAGCTTGGGATCAAGTGAATGAGTGAAATGTGCATGTTGAAACCTCTCGATGAATAATGACTAAATCATAGTCCTTAAGCATTGATTGGCAAAAGATTTTAGTGGAATAGGAATTGAAGAAGTAATGTATTAATAGTCTTATACAAACCTTTGTGATATCGTCACTGTAAGAGGGTCAAGTTGTTGATATTTATATATTTTAATGTTTATTAAATCAATGGGTATAATTTCAGGGAAAATAAATGGCGTGTTTTGATATTGATGCAAATAGGTATGTTTTGGGAGCTAATCAAAATGAAATTCCGTTTATATTAGATGGTAAAGTTGACTACATCATTCCAATTTACCAACGTCCTTATGCGTGGACAGAGAAACAAATAACACAATTTATTAATGATGTTTTTAGTGCTTTTTCAGAACAAGAAAATATTAAGGTTGATGAAAAGGAGCCTATGTTTATAGGAACTATGCAATTAGCTAGAGCTGAGAACGGTCAACAAGAAATCATCGATGGACAACAAAGGTTTACTACTTTTCTTTTGCTTTTTAAGGTTCTTGAACAGCTTTTTCCTAGAGCTAAGTGCTTTGATTCTAAATTATTATTACGCTTTAAAACGAAAGTTAATAATGGAGAACAACAACGGTTACTTGAAGAGTTTAGAGATAAATTTACAATCGATGAAGATCTTGAAGGTAAAAATATTTATTGCGAAAATGGAATGCTTATTTCAAAAGCGATTAGGGGCTGGCTGGACAAATCGGAACGGCTTTCATTAGATAATTTCCCGATTCATGATTTGTATGACTACATTAACCATAAGATTTATTTCGTTGTTATTGAAACTCAGGCTGGGCTTTCTAAAACACTTAAGATTTTTGACACTATTAATACCGCAGGACTTCCTCTCGATACAAATGATCTTTTTAAAATACGAATGTATGAGTATTTACAAAAAACGGCCAAAGATGAGTTTGAAAATGATGAAGAAATATTTATACAAATAAGTAGCTTATATCAAGAAATAGACCACTTTAACAAAGCACATAATTCTTGTTTAACGATGCAAGAGATACTTGGAATATATCAAGTGTTCTTAATCGCAAAATATAATTTACCTACGATTTTATATTCGCTTGGCGTAGATACATTTTATGATCGCTTATTTGAAACACTCTTTAATATCGGAGAATGGCCTAATTTTAAGAAAGAAGAGGGACAAAAAATAAAACTATGTTTATCTGAGTTGAAGGGAATTGTTACTCAGCGATTAGGTTGGTATACATATAGACATATTGAAAAAAATTACACTACCGCTATGGATTATTCAGTATTTAGCTTGTGGGATTGGACTCGATATTCTAGATATCGAAAGTTTATTTATATTTTTCTTTATCAATTCAAAGACGATGTTAATAAATATCAAAAATTGCAGAGATTTATTAATGCTTTAACGAAGTTATATATTGTTTACAGTGTTAATTATCAAAGAGTAATAAACAGCGTCAGGTTTGCATTTAATCATGAGTTGCTAAAGACAATCTTAAGTACAACAGATAATGAAAAGATCATTAATTCATTAATTTATGACAAATTAAATGGTAGCGAGAAGTATAATTATTCTTACGATAATATAGATCTTTTTAATAAAGCACTAAACGCTGATGTTTTTTCTATTACAACATCGAAAAATCTGCTTTGTCGAATGTCAGCCGTATTTTCTGCTGACCTTAAAGAAGATGGTTTATATGAAGTTACGAAAGTTATCTTTAGTGGAGATAAGTCTTTCGACATCGAACACATATTATCTCAAACAGAAGAAGAGAATGAGCCTAAAAGAGATGATGAATGGAAGCAACATATCAATAAGCTTGGCAATATTGTTTTATTGGAGCGTAATTTAAATAGAGGGATTAAAAATCATACTCATAAGAAAGTGCATTATTATGAGCAGAGTAAATTGTCTGTTGTTAAAGTAGATTTGCTCGAAAAAACCTTAAATCGTGACTTCAAAAATTGGAACTTCAACTCATGTGACAAACGCACTGAAAATCAAGTAGAAGCTATAAGTAAGTTTATTTTTTATAGTTCAGAATAGAATGTTTTTATATTTTTAAATGACCATTTTAGCAAGTAATATGATTTATTGCTTTTAGAGTCTGACTTTAACAATAAGTTTTCCTCTAATAAATAATCCAAACCATATACCAGCTAACATTCCTATAATAGCAACTCCCCCTCCGGGGGAAAGAGCAGGTAATGCTAATAACAATTGAGAGTCGTTACCTCCCATTGCTAATGACGCTCCAATTCCCATGAGACCTCCAGCCATGAGGTGCAACAACCAGTTCTGCCAGTTGGACTTCACTACTTCAAATTTTTTCGTATACCAAGCAGCTATGAACATCCCAATAAGCAAAGATATAAATAAGAAGTAACTTTCCATCAGTGGTCGTAAAGTCTCATCTGAACTTACTAAAGAATGGCTAATTTTGTGAAGAAAACCGCTTGGCGGCCACTTAGGGTCAAAGAGAAAAACAAAGCCACCAATCAAGCCAATTGACATCATAGTAAGCCATAACTTCCTTCTTTCTTTATCACCTAGAAAAGCCCAACTAACTGACGCTATTGATAAAGCAACTAACACTGGTATTGTTATATCAGAAGAAATTATTAATTTATGGTGATTAGTAAATGGATTCCAAACAGCTAAAATAGTCCAACCAATTAACCAGCCGATAATAGTAAATATCATTTTAGAATCACCGCGAGACAATTTACTTAAAGTTGAAACACCACAACCTTGATTAAATGCAGAACCTAAACCAAAAAGGGTTCCGCCAATTAAAAACCATATATTGATTTTAAATGTTCTGAATTGTGTAACGATGCCAACATAGTCGGAGTACAAGATTGCTACCCACGCTAGTACTCCGCTGAGCAATATAGCAAGTAGGAACTGTGGTTTCCCACCTTTACATTCATTGACTCCCCTAACCATACAAAGTCCAATAGACTGCGCTAAAAAACCAATAATACAAACCAATAATAAAGTTACCAATAGAGGCATTGTTATTTATTCTTTTATTATATTTTCTTGTCTTGATTATGGACTATAAAAACTATAAATAGCTGGGTTTGTTCAATTGTTTCAATAAAAGTTACTTAGCTCTTTTTGTCCAAGATCATTTTTTATCTTAAAAGTATAATTTTTTACAGACATCCCGATAGAACTATTGCATTATACATATATGTATCATTGGATTGATTTCTTTATTTATCATCCAGTTAAGATATCCGTCTTTATAAGGAGGTAAAGTGCGACTAACTAAAAAACCTATAGTTTTATCACACCCAGTATCTACTAAGTTCACAGTAAGGTGCATTTTTTGAGCTTAAATAACATTGAGTTAAAAGAAGAATATCGCACTGGTGAATCAAACCTAGTAGCTGACTTCTATTTGCCTTGTTTAAATCAAAGTGAAACTTATCAACGTTCAGTTGGCTATTTTAGTTCAACTATATTTCTTCTTATTGGACCTGAAATTATTAACTTCGCCAAAAGAGGCGGAAAAATTCAACTTGTCTGTTCGCCATCATTATCTGCTGCTGATATTGATGCATTAGAACAAGGCTATGATTGTGATATTCATAAAGCTAATCAAGAAATACTCCATACTATTGATACATTATTAAGTGATAGCAAAGCAATTAAAAATACCGAAGCTTTGGCTACACTAATCAAATTAAAAATCATGGAAGTAAAAATTGCATTTAGAAGAAATTCCGCAGGTATTTATCATGAAAAGCTGGGTATTTTAACAGGTGGAAATTCTTCAGTTTCTTTTAAAGGTTCTGTTAATGAAACCTGGAGTGGTTGGCATGAACGAGGAAACTACGAATCACTCGATGTTTTTTGTAGTTGGAAAGGCGGAAGAGATGAACGTCAAGTTAAGCGTCATAAGGAATACTTCCAAAAGCTCTGGTCAAATCAAGTTAAAGAACTAGAAATTATTGATTTTCCAGCGGTCGCTAAAAACAGACTGGAGGAAAGAGCTTTGAACTCAATCGATGAAATCATTCCCGAAAACCTTACTGACTATTTTTCCTTAGGAAATGCACAAGAAAAGAAAAAATATTCAGCTTCGATAAATAAGAGAAATCCATTACCTCATCAAAAAGATGCTTTAGATGCCTGGAAAAATCAGAATTACAAAGGGATTTTCGAGCATGCAACAGGTAGTGGTAAAACATTTACAGCTTTAACTGCTTTAAAAGACCATTTAACCAATGACGGAGTAGCTATTGTTTTAGTTCCCGATCGGTTATTGCATAAGCAATGGGCTGAAGAAATAAAAGAAGAGATCCCCGAAGCGACAATACTGAAAGCTGGAGATGGTAACATTAGATGGCGTAAAAACCGAAGATTGCAACATTTTACACAACCAGGCGAAGGTTTTGGGCAACGCATTGTATTAGTAACGATGGGGACAGCTTACAAATCCGACTTCCTAGATGCTCTCACAGACGGTGACCACCTTATGGTAGTTGCAGATGAAGTGCATGAGATAGGAAGTAACAAAAATTCACAAGCATTAACAATACGAGCAGGTAAAAAGTTAGGTTTAAGTGCGACTCCTGTGAGATATAGTGATCCAATAGGAACTCAAAAAATAATTGATTACTTTGGTCCTATAGTACAACCACCATTTACATTAATAGACGCTATTAAAAGTGGTAGATTAGTGGAATATGAATACCTGCCTCAGGCTATAAGGTTTACTGTTGAAGAGTCTGAAAATTGGGAAATTGCTACAAAAGATATATCTAAAGAATTTGCTCGATCAAAAAGGGATGACAATGGTTCACCTATCCCTTCGGCAAGATTGCAAAATATGCTAATTCAAAGAGCTAGAATTGCCAAAAAAGCAGCAGCAAAAGTTCCATATGCAATAAAAACAATTATTGATAATTATACCGAAGGTGAAAGTTGGTTAGTCTATTGCGAAGATCAGTTTCAGCTAGGCGAAGTAATAAAAGATCTCGAAAAGAGAGGTCTTTCTCCATGTGAGTATCATACCAATATGGAAGGTGATGCTGCGGCTTCATTAGAATGGTTCAAAAAGTTCGGTGGTATCATGGTCTCCATTCGCTGCCTAGATCAAGGTGTTGATATTCCGAAAATATCCCACGCAATTATTCTTGCATCTTCTCAGAACCCTCGTCAATTTATACAACGAAGAGGGCGAGTTTTAAGAACCTGTCCAGGGAAATATAAAGCAGTAATTTATGATGCTGTTATGGTTCCTCTATGTTTAGAAAGTGAACCTGGACAGTTATCGTTACTGAAAAGTGAGCTTCAACGGAGTATACAATTTTCAAAAACAGCCATTAATAAATCTGGCTCCAATAAATTAATTAATATAGCAATAGAGCTGGGAATAGACCCTGAAGAATATGGCCTATTAGACTCAGATGGTATCGAGGAAGAATGTAATGAAACATAAAAGTGATCCGTTAACAGTATTGTTGAGACTAAACTCTGAACTTGGTAAGAATATAGATGAAAGTCTTATTAAAGAGTGCTATCAAGTTCAAAAAGACCATCAATATGATAAAGATAGAAATACTGTAATGAAGATACAAGCGATTGTTGAAGAGCAAGTAGTAGAACAGCAAGGAAATAATTTGATATGAAACTGCAAGAGTTAACTATTTATAATTTTATGCCATATAAAGGCGAACAGAAAATAGATTTCCCTCAGCACGAAACTCAAAATGTAATGTTACTGTTTGGTGACAATATGAGAGGAAAAACAAGCTTTTTAAATTCTATTCGTTGGGGGTTTTATGGACTAGCGTTAGGTCGACATCTAAGAGAGATACCTCGTACAAATTTAATTAATAGTATTGCAGCTTCTGAAGATAATTGGTCGATGTCAATTATGATTAAGTTTACCCACGAAAATAAAAGTTATGAGCTACGCAGACAAATTGAAAAGAAAAGCCATGTTTCTGTACCAAAAAATGATGGTGATTTTGATGAATCGATTGGCCTTAAAATTGACAACGAGGTAATTACAGGAGATCTAATCGTCAATGAAATAAATCAAGTCACACCCGAAGAAATTTCACGTTTCTTCCTTTTTGATGGTGAATTATTGCAAGAGTATGAAAATTTACTTGTTGAGCAAAGCGAGCAAGGTGAAAAAATAAAAGAACATATCGAGCAAGCATTAGGAGTCCCCGCGTTGGTAAATGGAAGAAATGAATTTACATCTCTACTCAAGGATGCGCGAAGAACTCAAACTAGAGATGCAAAAAATTCTTCAGATGCAAAAATGTACGCAGAACAACAAAGAGTAAATGAGTCAAAACAAACAACGTTTGAAAAAGATATAAAAGACTTAGAAATACAGCAACGTGAAGTTCAAAAGCATATCGATGATATCGAAGATCAACTTAAAAATACTGAAGCTGTTCAAAAGAAAAAATACGAATTAGATGTATTAAAAGCTAAACGAGAAACAATAGAAACCCAATTGGCATACGATGCTGACGAGCAACGAAAACAGTTTAAAGAGGCTTGGAAAGATGTGTTGTTCAAAAGTGTACAACCACTTGTAATTAACTTGAAGACAAAGAGAGACTCATTGTTAAATGCGACAAAAGCCAAAGCGGTACTAGATGCAAAAATATCCGAGTTACATAAAAGTTTAGAAATGCCAATTTGCCCGACTTGTACTCAAGATATTCCACAAAAAGAAATGGATGGTATTGAGAAGAAGGTTATTGAATTAAAAGCTGAAGCAGAACTATCACATGTTAATTTTGATGATGTTACAGCCATAAACTCTCAAATAGATAATCTCTCAAAAATACAGTCGAGTAATGAAGGCAGTAGGATTTGTGAATTAGTTTCAAAACAAAGAAAAATGCAAGTTGGAATTATTAAGATCGAAACAGAACTTGATGATATAGAAGAAGAAATACAAGGTTTTGATACCGATCAGATAATGCGACAGAGAGAGAAAAAAGATAGATTAGGAAATCAATTGTTTAAGCTTGAAAACGATATTAAAGACCGAAATATGTCTTTTAAGAAACTAGGTGAAACCCAAGCTCACATTTCAACATTGATTTCAAAAAGCACAGGTAGCCAGGGGCAATCTAGTACAATCCGAGTGAATTTATATCAAGATTTAGAAGCTCTATTTAAAGATGGTATTGATGAATTAAGAGATGCCTTAAGAGAACAAGTGGCTGATTATGCCTCTAATGCATTTAATGAATTAACTACTGAAAAAACATATGCAGGTTTAGAGATTAACAAAAACTATGGTCTATCTATTATTGATCATACAGGAAAAGTATTAAAAGAACGTAGTGCTGGTGCAGAGCAAATAGTCGCATTGTCTTTAATCGATGGTTTAAATAAAACTGCTCGAAAAAAAGGTCCAATTATTATGGACACACCATTAGGGCGTTTAGATCCAAAACACCGAAGTAATGTTCTTAAATACTTACCAAAAATGGCAGACCAAGTTATTTTACTTGTACATGAAGGTGAAATTGATCCAAGTAAAGACTTGTTTAACTTTGCAGAACGAATTGGTGCTCGCTATCAAATAGAAAGAATCTCAGCAACAGAATCTCAAATAGTAAGGAGTAGCTAATGAACGAACCTAGTAGAATTGGCTTAACACCATTAGCCGCCCAGCAACTTGATGAATTGCTGATTGAACTAAATCCAGATCTAGATTCCAAAAATGAAACAGTAAAATTAATTAAGTTTGATATTTACCGTTTAGCCGTAGCTATAGGTATAAAAGAAAATAAAGCACCACCTGCGCTCAACGATAAAAGTAACTCTGTATTTAGGGTCAGTGAATTGGATCCTGATAAAACATTATTTACAGTTGTTGAGTGTTTGGATTCTTGCCCGAATGATACAAGTATTTATGGCTATATAGAGCAATTGGCTGAACAGGGTATTAAAGAGTTTTATGATCATTTACAGCAACGAGGTGAATTACCATTAACTGACTACTTATTAGATAAAGGCTAGATTTCATGTCCACTTTGAAAATGTATTTTTGCATAGTTAGTGAAACGAGAGCTGATAATATTACAGTACATAGAGAGCTAAACTCAATTTATACTTTGTGGAATAATGAAAATTCAGATGACAAGGTAGGTATAATTCATATCGGATTTATTCGTCCTAAAACACCCTGTTATGAAGAAATACAGCATTTTCATGGGAACATACTCGTATCTGCGAGTGTAAAATGGTCATTACCAACAGAGTATAATACTAGTAAAAAAACTGTATATAAAGGTAATCAACTCACCCTATTTCAACTTCTAACAGGGTTCGGTTACAACATTGAAAAAACTGATGACTATCTCAATGATGAACCAAGTAACGATAGTTCATTAGTTGCAGATAGTAACCATACTATTGCATCAGCCGCGCTTGAAGTACTCGAATCACTTGTTAGGCCGATGACTAAAGAAGAAATTTTTGGTTACATCATAGAACGTAATCTTTTTCAGTTTGGCGCTAAAAAGCCAATTAACGTTTTAAATGTAGAGCTAAATAGGCACTGTGAAGGAACAGAATACCGACAGAAATCTTCAACGAAGTTATTTATTAAACATAAAAGTGGATTGTTTTCTTCAATAAATACTTCTGGTGAGTATAAAATAAATTGGTTTGATGCATTTTTAGCACAAAAGAATAGTGATAGCAGTGAGTTAATAAAACTAAATATTTCCAATGAGAGTGGTTACTTAAAATTAAGAGTTAATCTGAGTAAATCAGTTGTTAATAAAGTTGATCTCTTTCGCTTTGATTTTTTAAAAGACACTATCGATAATAGCGATATATTTGAAGTCTTAGAGATATTACCTTATTCAGTACTATGTGAAGATATCGAAACATTAGGGTTTTCGGTAAGAATAAATAATGTATTCAAAGATCAAAAAGTTAGAAGCCTATCCATGTTAGTGAATTTTAGAATCAGTCAACTACTTAGTTGGCCAAAATTTGGTCTTAATTCATTGAAAGATTTGTGTAGTTCAATTTTTATTTATATAGAAGA
Source organism: Alteromonadaceae bacterium (assembly GCA_041890515.1). Taxonomy (GTDB): domain Bacteria; phylum Pseudomonadota; class Gammaproteobacteria; order Enterobacterales; family Alteromonadaceae; genus Colwellia_A. The sequence continues at coordinate 51,319 of JASDWX010000035.1, read as the reverse complement.
TGTGTTCCGACTTCATCTTGAGCAAAACTGGATCGATTTATTGCAGGAATTGGAACCTGGCATTTATAGTGAGTTAGCGGGGCATTCTATATTCGATGATATGTCATATTTATTAAATAGAAATAAACTATCCACTAAATATATTAATTCATTAGATTTAATCCGTTTTAAGTTATTAAAAGATAAAGTTGATCATTCAGAATTAGACAAAATTTTAGATATTTTACCTTCAGAAGTCTTAAATACAAATTTGAATATTCTTGATTTACCTGTACGCACTGTAAATGCTTTTAATATTCAAAACATTTACACTTTGAATGAAGCAAAAGTATATAGACTCGTTGAAATGCTGAAATGGCCCAATTTTGGAAAGAAATCTGCTATTGATTTATGTAATTTATTATTAGCAGAAACGGAAAATATACTAAATAAGGCTTCACTTATAAATAATCAAAATGATAAAAATAGTTCAAATGAAAATTCTAGTTTGGACGAAGTATCAAAGGTATCTTTAAAGCAACATTTTGAAAACTCAATTTCCAAGTTGAAAGAGAATGCACGTCAAGTTATTGAATATAGAACAGGGTACCAAGAACCAGTAAAAACATTAGAAGAAGTTGGAGTAATCATAGGAGTCACTCGTGAACGGATTCGCCAAATACAGAAGAAGAATATTGAGAAAATTTTAACTACTGAGTATTGGGATGATTGTATCGCAATCAAAATAGGTGAATTGTTAGTTAATCGTGAACAACCTTTATATTTGGAAATGTTAGAAATCGAAGATAACTGGTTTACCGGATTTATAGGGAATTATCAGCACTTAGCTGCAATTATAGAATTATTCTCTGAAAATGAGATCCGCTTGATTAAAATTGATGGCGCAATGGTTATTTCTCGTATACATCAGGACGATTGGGACACTATGATATCCAGTTACAGAAAATCGTTAAGATCTAAGGCTAATGAACATACGTGGACTAAGTCTGATATAACATTAACATTGAAAGCTTCCTTAGACGAAAAGGGTGCAAGTGAACTGTACCCTTTATTGTGGGGCACGTTTTCTGAAATGTTAGTTTTTGAAAAATCTACTTCAGAAAAAGAAATTTTAATTTCCTATGGTAAAACATTAGTTTCTGCAACGCTCGGTGTGTTGCATCAAGCCGAATCTCCTCTTCATTTTAGCGTTATTGCAGATCGAGTTTGCAAGCAATTTGGTAAGAAAGTTACAGCCCCTCAGGTTAATTCATGTCTTCACAAAGTTGGAGCTAAGTTATTTGATAGAGGAGTGTATGGATTACCTCATTTTAATCCTATCTCTGAAGGCACTTGCCAACATTTAAGAGTAGTTGTAGAAACATTAACTTATAATGGACCGTTGATGAAACAATGGCATGCGACTGAATTTTTGAAATTATTACAAGAAAAATTTCCTGCCTTGCCTAAAGATCTTAATCAATACATTTTAAATATGGTATTAGAAAGTTCTGAAAAATTAACTTATTTAAATAAAAATGTTTGGGCTAGGACTGATTCAGGTCAATCATCGACAGACCGGGTTGATATGGCGGATGCTTTTACCAAAATACTCGAAGATTCAGGACGGGCTTTGAAAGGAGTTGAGATAAAAGAAAAGCTCAGGGAAATTAGAGGAGTTCACGAAGACTTACAACTACAACCTACTGATAGAATGATTCTAGTAGCTCCAGATACTTGGGGGCTAATAGATCGAGATATTGGTGGAACAGAAGAAAGTAATAATCATAAACTTGATGCTATTTTTAATTATCTCTCTGACTCTCAAAAAGGAATTCATGTCTCTGAAGTGTCACAATGCTTATCATCTTACCAATTGGATCCAAATGAAACTTCTAGTTATGCATTGTTGAATTTAGCTCAACGAGATAACCGATTTTTCCTAGGTAGAGCAATGTTTTTAGGATTGTCAGATTGGGGGGAAGATGTTAGACGCATTAATTATTCTCAAGCTATCAGAAAGGTATTAGAAGGTATGTATAGACCTATGACTATAGTCGAGATACATGCTCAAGTAGAGGCTTTAACGGAATTAGAGGTGGATAATTCAGTGACTAATTTATTAATCAAAGAAGGAGGGAAGTATAATGCATCTTCTCGATTGTGGGAAAACAATAATAAATGAAATTTATAGGAGACATTATAAGTTGCTTACAAAGGCCAGCTAAACTTGCTGAAGTAATAGAACAATTTAGAACTCAAATGATTTCTATGAAACATTCTTAAAAAAGATAGTAACATCGAGATTCAATGAACTTAGAAAACGTGTTAATAAGTCCATTGAAATTTAAAAGAGAAAACTAATTACCAATGATCGTTAACGCTTTTATCTTGGCGGTTAATTTTTTTTAATCTTACCTTGTCAATAAGATAATAAATATTACAGCTTAAAAAATTAGCTAAAGATTACTAAGTATAATAATTAGAGAATATTAAATGAAAATAAAAGCAATTAAAGTTAGTTACAACGATTCAGAATATTTCTTGGCATCCTTTAAAGCGAAGGAGCTATTTCCATTAACAGCAGTCACTCGCGCAGAAGAGTCTCCTGAAGTTGGCTACCAAAGAATTTTAGGTAATGGAAGAGTAAAAAAGATAGCTCAATATTTGAATGAAGGGAAGGTGATCCCAGGGTCACTTATATTAAGCTCGACTCAAAAACAAGTTATTTATGATGAAGCAACTAATGAATTAACATTAGATACTTCATCAGCCTCACTTTTAGTTATAGATGGACAGCATAGACTATATGGCGCATATCAGGCCGAAAGTGATATCTATTTACCTGTATGTATATTCTTTGGTTTAGATAAACCGACAGAAGTACAATACTTTTTAGATGTAAATGGTTTTCAGATGGGGGTGCCTAAAACTCTCAGATTAGAACTGGAAAAATTTAGTGCAGAAGAAGATAGCGAAGAGTTTATTCTAAAAAAATTATTTGATTCTGTAGACAATGACGTTAAATCACCGTTATCTGGAAAAATGGCAAGAACTAAAAGTACAAGCGGAAAGATATCACATGTAGCTTTTCAAAATGCCATCAAACCGCTATTAACAAAAAACCCATTAAATACTTATAATAAATTAGAGCAAAGACAAAAGCTTATCATAAATTTTCTGATTGGTTTAGAATCTGTTCTTGTTGATATATTTGGTGATAATAAAAAAATGTCTAATGCCGCTTTTTTTCAAGCGATATTTGCAGCATTTACCGATATTTCTCATGTAACTTATTTAAATCATACAAATTATAAAATAAGTTCTTTTGAAGATACCTTGCAACAGCTTAGTAAGATAAATTGGGATGCTCACCAAGGAACAAATAAAGCAGCTATCAAAGTGCTAACTGAAGATATTGTGACAGTGATACTGGATAAAAAACGTATTCCGGATGATGTGTTTTAATTATGCCTGTTACATTTTTAAGAAATGAAATTGCTGACCAATTAAGTTCGATAAACTTTAAAAAGGTATTCATACAACAGCCACACCCAAACAGTACAATGAAAGAATCATTGATTGAAGGTACAGGGGTAAATGTTAAAATATTGAGCGAAAAAGAGTTTGAAGTTAAATTCTCTGAAAATAAGTATTTTGAGGTGATAGCAACAGATTTCAGCTTTTCACTTCAAAAAGCTCGTAAACAAAGAAATCCAGTTATGATAAAATCATCTGATTTATCAATTGCTTGGACTTTAGTTACCCTATATTACTCTGCGTTTTATTCCGCAATTGCTTTGGCAAGATTACATGGAAAATATAATCTTTTTTTAAAAAAAGAACATTGTCAAAACTTATTAAGACATAGTGAGGGTAATAACGTATTAGATGCGGGGAATTACTATGGTGAGATTACTGACACAAAAAATGACTATATAACAATTCGATTCTCTTCTAGAGATAAAAATATGCCACATGATCTTACTTGGAGAAATTTAAAACAAATATTATCCAATATTTCTCGAAGTAACTTATCAAATACTAAACTAAAATTTTATGAACTTTTAATTGATATATTGGACACCCAGCGGCAAAGCATCGACACACCAAATACTGTTAGAAATGATTGGAATTACTCCATTCCGAATGCATATGATGACTCATATTGTTCAGATTTAGGTGAAATTAAGTCATATCTAGATCCTAAAGGAAGATCTAGTATATTTAATTGGCCAGGGAATAGGCGAAAGCTACCTGCTAAATCTAATAATGCATTTTCAATAGTTTACATAGAAAACTTATTATTCGAAGTATTACAAGGGTTTGAAGATAGAATATTGACCAATAACTAGCTTGAATCAAATAGAGGTATTAGTTAAAAAGTAACTAATACCTCTATTTAGGTGCAATTTAAAAAAGTCATTAAAGTGAATGTTATTCAAATATTCACTTTGTTTTTTATAAGTTTCGCGAAGTATTGCTAAGTATACATCTGCATGCTCACCACCAAAGACTTTCCAAGACATTTCAACGTTACTGTCTGATGGAATATCTTCAATTGGGGGCGTAGTGTTTTCTGCTAAAGACATACACAAAGCCCAACGGGAGAGAACATTCCAATTTTCAATTCCTGTTTTTCTTTTGAGTTGAGATAGTTGTGTTTTTTGTTTTTCAGACAATCTTACAGAGTCGATATTATGCAACATTAAAATACCCCTTACTTATTACAGACGTTTTTGCTTGCTCAATATAGTTAATACTATATTCACAAGAAATATGGCTATGTAATTTATCGTAATATTCACCATTAAATTCGACATCTGTTGATAGTAAAATTACTTGGCTACTGGCCAATGGGAAATAGTGATCAATTAATTTAGTTCTGTGCTGGCCATCTAAGCGACCTAGAGGGGTATCTATTACAGTAGGTATCTCTTTCCCTGAAGCCTCTGCTAATCCCCATAAAATGGCTATTGCGAGGAGTTGCCTTTCTCCTGCGGATAGGCGGGCTGGTTCCAGTACTTCGTTGTTTGTATCTTGCAATGAAAGTTCAAAGGTATAAGGGCAAATTTTAACTTCGCTAATTAAGTTATCTTTGCGCATTAATGCAATGAATTTATTCTTGATATGCTGTTCCAATAACTCAATATTTTCACTCACTAACGTATCTGCAAAACCTGACATGGTCTCTTTTAATTTAACTATATGCTCAGCAACTTGTATTGAACGTTTTTGCTCAAAGGTGTCTTTGTTTTGTTGTGTCAATAAGTTTGTATAGCGTAAGTTTAATAAATCACTTTTAGCGACTGCCTGCTCTAATAGTCCTTGTTTTTGTTTTGAGTCTGCTTTGCTATCTTTAGCATACGCTTCTAATTCTGCGAGTTCTTTAATTAAAGGCTCAACAGTTTTGTAATCAGGAATTGATTCAAGCTTTTTATCAAATAGAGCTTTTTGTTCCAATAAGTAATCTTTATCAATAGTTAGTTTTACTTTCTGTTGGGCAGCTTCATTGATATTTTTATCTAAACCGCTAAATATATCTGGTTCAAACCCAACATAACGCTCTTGCTTGGCTAATTCTTTTCTTTGGCTTGAAAGAGATAACATGGTTTCATTAATTTTACCTATTGTGGATGAGGCTATATTTTCTTTAGTAAGAACTGCTTTAACTGCTTTTTCATATTCATTAATTTCGCTTGAAATCATCTTAGCTTTCATAATTTCTTGCTCTAATTTTATTTGATTCTCTGTTTCAGTTAGCAATGCTTTGACTAAGCCTAAAGGGGCGCTTCCTGAATCAAGCTTTACTTTTTGCTGTAAATTAAATCTTAGTTTCTCTTCAATTGCACCCAATTCAAATTTAATACTATCTCTTTCTTCAATTAAATGAGCACCTGAGTTTCTAATTTTTTGTCGCGATTTATTAATGGAAATATTATATTCACTGATCTTTTTCTCTAAAGTAGCCATATCGACTTTGATATCAGCAACAACGATATCCTGCTCTCCAATTTCTGCTTCACAGGCTATAACTTTGTCAACTACAGAGCTATCAATGTTTTCACTTTTTCTTTTACGCTCAACATTACTAAGATCTATTTGTAATTGAGTTAATAAGTCTAGGCCAAGTAAACTTTCGATTCCCGTCCTTATTAATTCTGAACTTCGCTCTGGGTGAGCTAAATTTTCAATCTTCTCACCATCAAAAAAGAATAAATCGGATAAGGACAATGGGATGAATTCATTAACAAATTCATCCCAATTTTGGCTTAAATGGGGTTCATTTAAGCCATTACAAATAACTTGAACCTTATCAACTGTTTCTGCATTATTGGTGTTCCAAGTACGAATGATCTCAAATTCACTTATTGATGTTTCGGTTGCATGCGAAAAGATAAGAGAAAGTTTGACTCCTTCGCCATCGCTTGCATATATATTTTTAGTTGCAGTTAAAAATTTACTATATGACTGAAGACCTCTATTTGAACACTTTGCAAACTTTCCATAGAGCACTAACTGTAGAGCATCAAGGAAAGTCGTTTTCCCGCCACCATTGAGTGCACCAAATAAAATAATAGGTTTATCTTCAGTTACAGTCAAATCTACTATGTGATTACCTTTATAAATACCAAAATTTTGAAGGGTTAATTGTTTTAATCGCATTAGTCTAGAACCTCTTCAGTTTCAATTATTAGTGAACTGAAACCCTCTTCTTTAATTGATTTGGTAACCATAATTATTTTGGTATTAATTTCTTCTTTCTCTTCTTCTGTTAGAGCAGTTGAATTGCTTAACTGGATTTGTAAACGGTGACGCTCCCGCTCAAGTGCAAATTTTTTTGCTTCAAATAAAGTACTAAATGCACCTTTATCAAGGCTTGAATTTAGTTCATCTGCAAGCTTTGCTCTACGTAATTGGTTGCGGTGTTTGTTGGCAATAGACATAACTGAACGAATTTGTTGATATAACAATCCATCAGGATCACCTTGCTCGGTACAATGACTTTTTAACTTTTGAAGTACGTCTAAATTTAAAATAGGGTGGTGAGCACGAGCCTTTCCAGGATATTTTTTATTTATAGCCAATTCATATATTTTGGGGACGCTATCTTCAGCTTCATGTTTCTCTTCAAGCCAGATCCGTCTTATTTCTTCTAAGTCTTCTAGTGGTAATAGCTCAAGATTTCTTACTTCTTCGGGACCTAATTTTTGAACAGCAACCTGTGCTTCTAATACTTTCTTAAGTAAATGTTCTCTAAAGCTTTGTATGTATGGACCAGGAACTAAATCAGCACCATGTTTAGAAATATGGACTGTTAAATTACCTTTCATTCGCCTAAAATCACGATTGCCTTTATCCCTAGTAAGTTTTTCAATCTTTTTTTGCTTGTTCGAATCGTTTACTTCGATCTCATTCCGGAGAGAAACAAGTGGGTACATCCATTCTTTTTCTTCATCGTTAGCGATCATGGCATTCATCGACTTGTCTTCAGAAACCATAGTACAAACATAACAACCAAACCTGCTGTCACCACAACTTTGCGTGCTTTGGTCTACTACTAATGGACACTCACCACCATCAGTAGCTCCTTGATACATGCCCATCAAATCATGATTTGGAAAGCCCCAAGGGTTTTTGACGCTATTTAGGTAAACCCAAACATCATCATTACTCCAACTAGCAATAGGGGTGTAAACCCATACACGATCTAATGAACCATTCTCAGTTAACCCTAAGGCTTTTCGAGTATTAGTTTCTGATTTTTCGAATTTATCCATCACCGCTGCACGAGCAGTGCTTTCTGCTTTACGCGTGCCTAGCACTAAAATAGCTTCTCCATTTTTATTTGCCATGTTTTGAATGAATGTATTAGAAGGAGATATTTTTAATCGATCTGTACACCACCTAAATTTATAACGAGGTGCAGGGTATCCTTTACCAATAAGGTTAACCCAAAATCGGTCTTTAACTTCAGGGGTTAAACGGTGAGGAGTAATTGGCAAGTCTTGTTCTTTTGCTTGTTCTGACATTTTGCTTAGCGACTTGCCAACCCATATAGCTACTATTGGATTTTCAACTAACGTGTCGGTACTGATTACATGAACTTTTTTATTAGTCAAACCTTCTTCTTTGAGTTCTTGTAATGCATACCAAATTAACTGCAAAATAGCTGTTGAGTCTTTACCTCCACTATAACCAATCACCCAAGGTATTTGGTCACTTTTATAAAGTGTTTTAACATGATCAATCGATTCACGTAGAGTTTCTTTTAAGCCTTTGGCTAAGAAAGCAGATGAGTGCTGCTGTTCTAAAGTATTATCCATTTTTGTGCTCTATAAATTTATTTTCTGACGATAGTTCTTTATCTGTTAACTGAGATCCAATTAACAACTTAATTTTAATTGCCGTTAATTGGGCAGCTTTTGGATTATTATGCATACTTCCATTTATGACACATCTACCTTCCCAATTTTTATTGGCTTTATCCCAATTGATTTTCTTCAATTCTTTTAAGGTTTTTTTCCAATTTTTATCATTTTCTAACAACCATCTTCCAACAATACCTAAAGCTTGAAAAGTTACAGAATGCGCATGAATTGACTCATCCCTAAGCTCACCACCGGACACTTCATCTTTACAAACCAAAAGCCACGCAGGGATGTTTTTGATAACTTCCTCCCAGTAACTTGCGGCTATTGGGATAAATTTCTTATAGTTGTCATAGTTGATGGTGCCACATAGGAGCTTTGTCGCTCTATTAACTGCACTGTGACTTATTAATTTCTTTGATCGAGAGCCTAAGTTGCTAGTTTCCATATGAACCAATTTTGTTAAACGTTGGCTTTCTAAAATAATTGTTTTAGAGACTATTGCATCAGGCTTGTCATCATATGTAATACTTAATGAGCCATCTGTTTTTACTGAGTAGTAATTAAGGTCTTTAAATATTTTCTGTCTTTCATCTAAGGTCTTGTTTGCGAAAAACACGACTGATATTGTTTCATTGGCTAATGATGGGTCTTCTTTCAAAGCCTCTAAAATTGCAGCATTACGATGTTGACCATCTGTAATGTAGATTTCGGCATCTTCATCAATTATCAAGGTACCAATTCGTTGCTCATGCTTAGAATCACCGATTGAGACAAATTCACAGTTACCATCAATACATGCAGTGATAGAAGAAAAAACATATTTTTCTCTTTGATCGAGAATATAATTAGTTATTTCAGGAATGCGTGCTTCATTTATTAACCTTTGTGCTCTTTTATTTACTGAAAATTGAGACTCATCTAAAGTAAATATTTTTTTTAGCCTTTTTAAAGGACACATAACTGTATAATACTCAGAGTTTGCTTGAGTACCTTTAATTGCTGGGAATGACGTGCCGGAGATTATTGAATTCATAATTCGCTTTGGTTGATAAATATTTTGTTCGTGGTTTTTTGTTTTTGTTCGTACGAACTTTTTAGCGTATCATACACAAATATAGTTTCTATGTCTTGTGTTTAACTTTTTCAATACGGAATTTTTAATGACTACCTATCTTGATTCAAATGCTACAACCCCTGTACTAAAACCCGTAGCTGATTTAGTTTATCGGCTAATGGTTGAAGAATATGGGAATTCCGGAAGTAGAACACATGAATTTGGCGTTGAAGCTAAAAAAACTTTAGAGAAAGCAAGAGCGCAAGTTGCAAATGTTGTAGATGCTGATAAGTCTGAAGTGATTTTTACTAGTGGTGCAACAGAGAGTAATAACATCGCTATTTTGGGGTTGTTGCAAAATGGTATCCAACAGAATAGAAGACACATTATAACGACCAAAATAGAACATAAAGCAGTATTAGAGCCAATTGAGCATTTAGTTAAGAATGGGTTTGAAGTTTCTTACATTGAAGTTGATGAAAGTGGTGTAATCAACCCTGCCGATGTAGCTGAATTAATTCGTGAAGATACTTTGTTAGTATCTATTATGCATGTAAATAATGAAACTGGTTGTATTCAACCTATTACTGAAGTTTGTAAAGTTCTAGCCTCATCTAGTGCGTATTTTCATGTAGACGCAGCACAAAGCTTTGGTAAATTGAGTAACGAATTACTAAATAAAAGAATTGATTTAATCAGTGCCAGTGGCCATAAAGTTTATGCTCCAAAAGGTGTTGGTGCATTAATCATGAGAAAAAGAGGATTCGAAAGACCACCGTTAAAACCACTTCAATTTGGAGGGGGACAAGAAAAAGGGCTTAGGCCAGGAACATTGCCTGTACAGTTAATTGCAGGATTTGGTCTAGCATGTGAATTAGCTGTAAAAAATTCAAAGAAGTGGCAAGAGCATGCTTTAAATTTAAAAAACGGACTTATTAATACACTTGATACAATGGGTGCTGAATATAATGGAGTAAACACATCTCCATTTGTTTTGAACTTTTCAATCCCCGGAATAAATTCCGAAGCTGCGATGGTTGTTCTTAAAGGGGTTGTTGCTGTTTCAAATGGCTCAGCATGTACATCTAATAGCTACAAGCCTTCACATGTTCTTTCTTCTATGGGTTTGAATGAAGATAGGATGAATGGTTCTATTAGAATGTCGTGGAGCCACTTTAACGAGACTATACCAACAGATATTATCTCAAAACGTTTATTAGCATTATTATAATATAAGGAAATATTGATGGAAGAATTCACAGAAAGAGAAAAACAAAAATTCGGTGATATATGGGTTAGAGCTAGACATAATGCAATGGCACATTTAATTTCTTCAAGAAAATCGGAGCGTAAAGCTTTTTGGATAGATGCTATAGTTGCCATTTTTATTTTGATACCAATTGGTAGTGCCTTTATTCTGCCCTTGGGTAAATTACTTAGCTACTATTTTACTAGTTGGCAGTTTAGGTGCTTTATTTTTAACATTGATAGGACCAGCTCAAAAGTTTAAAAAAGTAATTCTTTCTCATAAGTATGCAAGAAGCCTTTATGCCAGTATTGCCCAAAAAGCTCGTAGGGGAAATAATCCACATATCACATCAGATGAAAAAAAATATTTATTAAGATCGTTGGAAGAAATGTTTGAAACAGCTAAGTATGGCTCTGAAGAACCTTCAGATAAAGATTTTAATGAAGCAAGCTTACTCATGAAAAATATGAAAAGAGTTCCTTTCGATATTGATATAAATGAATGAATAAAATCAACCCTAGCAGCTACTTTGAAAACAATTATAGAAGCTTAGTGAAGCGTTATAATTTTTATGATACTGAAGATATTCACAAAAGTTGGATAACAACTTAAATTTTCAAGGGCTTAAAGTTTTAGATGTTGGTAGTGGTAGTGGTAGTGATGCTTTATATTATGCTTCACAGGGGGCGGAGGTAACTGCAATTGACTTTTCATCTAACATGATAAGTTATGCTAAAACGAAAGATTATTTGAATAAAGTTAATTGGATAGAAGATGAACTTCCAAATTTAATTTCTCAAGAACATACTTCCTACTTCGACCTTATAGCTGCAACCGCTATATTAATGTTTCTATCGCCTGAAGATCAAATAGTGGCTTTAAAAAGGTTATCTTAATTATTATGCGCCAATGGAAAAATAATAATAACATTCAAAGAAGATTTGGAAGATAATCTTGCTTATAAATTATCTCCTGTTTTTATTAATACAGCTAAAAATCTCGGATTTGAGGTGAGGATAGTTGATGGGGGAGTCGATAAAAATAGTGCACACAATGCTTATTGGACTTTATTCATTTTATCACTTTAATCAAGAAAATTAATCCTAACTAGCTCACTTTGTATCTGACTTAATTCCTATAAACCAATATATAATGGATGAAGGGAAGTTATTAGCCAATACTAACCCTACTGAAACTAAAAATCACAAGAACTTCATGAGTCTGAAAATTACTAGTGTTTATTTGTAGCTTGTATATATGAACAGTAAATTAATTTATATTAAAAGATCACAAAATACCTGTTCATAATTTTGCCTTTGAGTAAAATTGCGGGCTGTAGGAGTTTCACGCTTCTGGGCATCCACTTGTGACACCAAAACCAGCATATTTTCTTCAAAAACAGTCAAATAATTTAATTTTTGACCATATTATGGGGTGACGATCCACAAAACCCCACAAATTCATCAGCTTTGCTAAAAGCCTTAATTTTATTGGTGTTCCGCCAGATCATTTAAACAAATATTTGCTTGACATGACTTTACTTTTCTCTCTAAACTGTATCATTGTGGGAATTAGTGGGTATTAGTGGATCTTCAACGATTACTAAAATAATAAGCAGGATTATGTTCAGAGGCACTAGCGCGATTACGCTCGACAGTAAAAATAGAATTACGGTACCTACCAAGTACCGCGATGAGCTATTTGCTGATTGCCAAGGAAAAATGGTTTGTACCGTAGATATCCAGCATCCCTGCCTACTGCTTTACCCGCTTCCTGAATGGGAAGAAATAGAATTAAAATTGTGTAGTTTATCAAGCATGAATCCACAAGAGCGATTGTTACAGCAAGTCCTTTTAGGTAATGCTTCAGATTGTGAGATTGATAAGAGTGGTCGCTTATTAATAAATGGTCCGTTGCGTCAGCATGCCAACTTAGAAAAAAGTGTCATGCTAGTTGGACAATTGAAAAAATTTGAAATTTGGAGTGAAAGTGCATGGCAGGCGCAAATGCAAAAAGGCATTAGCCAAATTCAGTCGGGCGAAATTGAACTGACTGAACGCTTGTTAGATTTATCACTCTAAATAGATAAGAAAAAACGACTAAAGAATAGTCAATAAACCCAATACCAAATTGATCCCTTGGTATTACGTAACTTGGTGTTACCCAAAATGAAATTAGATACGTCACATATATCGGTATTGCTTGACGAAGCAGTTACCGGACTCGCTATTAAACCCGATGGCACTTACATCGACTGTACTTTTGGTCGAGGTGGTCATTCAGCCCTTATTCTTTCTCAACTCTCTGAAAATGGACGCCTTATTGCCATTGATCGTGATCTTACTGCGATTAAAGCGGCTGAAAAGTTTGCTGATGATGCGCGCTTTGCTATTGAACACGAAGGTTTTGCTGATCTAGAAAATATTGCAGAAAAACACCAGTTACTTGAAAAAGTTGACGGTATTTTACTGGATCTAGGTGTGTCTTCTCCACAATTAGACGAAGCTGAACGTGGCTTTAGTTTTATGAATGATGGTCCACTCGATATGCGTATGGATACTTCTCGTGGTCAAACCGCTGCTGAATGGATTGCAGTTGCCGATGTTGAAGATATTACGTGGGTATTACGCACCTTTGGTGAAGAAAAGCACGCTTGGCGAATTGCTAACGCTATTGTTGATACACGTGAAGAAACACCTTATACGCGTACAGGCCAATTAGCCAAAATAATCAAAACCACAGCACCTCAACGTGAAATAAAGAAACACCCAGCGACACGTAGCTTCCAAGCCATTCGTATTTATATCAATAGTGAATTAGAGCAAATTGAGAAAGTACTTGCTTCGTCGCTATCGGTACTTGCTGAAAATGGTCGCTTAGTCGTGATCAGTTTTCATTCTTTGGAAGATCGTCTCGTTAAACAATTCATGAAAAAGCATTCGCAAGGGAGAAAAGTACCCCGTGGTTTACCCATTAGTGAAGAAGAATTAAATAAAGGTAAAAAGTTAGAGCTTATTGGTCGTCGGTTGAAGCCGAGTGAAAGTGAGGTTGAAGAAAACAAACGTTCACGAAGTTCAGTTATGCGGGTTGCAATGAGATTGGCGCATTAATGCGGCTATTATAATTATGGCTAATTCGAAAATGTCGCTACCATTAGATGTTTTGCACGATATTCAACGACACATATTCATATATTTGTTGTTAATAATGGTAGTGATATCGGCATTTTCGGTGATTTATTTTACCCATTTAAATCGCCAAACCACGAGTGGTTTGGAAGTTCTATTAACAGAACGAGATGAACTCGATATTGAATGGCGAAATTTAGTGTTAGAGCAAAACAGCTTAGCAGAGCACAGTACGATAGAAACCAAAGCTAGAAAATTATTACAGATGAAAAGACCGAATATTAATTCGGAAGTCATTATTAATCAACAATGAGTAAAGTAGTGAAGAAACAACCTGATAAACAGCAAATTTCGGTGGCATGGCGTTTTTACGTTGTTGTTGGCCTAATTGTGTTTATTTATGCAGGTTTACTGGCTCGTAGTGCATATATTCAAATTATTGAACCTGACATGTTGAAGAGGCAAGGGGACATGCGTTCATTGCGTAACGCTGCTCATACGGTACAACGTGGTTCGATTGTTGATCGTAACGGCCTTGAACTCGCGATCAGTGTTCCCGTAGAAACGGTATGGGCTGATCCTAAAATTGTTATGGAAAATAATGCACTAGCAATGAAAGAGCATTGGCAGGCACTGGCTGATGTTTTAGGACGCGATGTTAGTAAGTTAACCTCTCGTATTGTCAAAAACCCAGGTAAACGTTTTGTATATGTTGAGCGTAAAGTCTCACCTGCGATGGCAAAATATATTAAAGAGTTAAAAATACCCGGTATACATCTACGCAAAGAGTCGAAACGTTTTTATCCTTCTGGAGAAATTAGCGCCCATGTTGTAGGTTTTACCAATGTAGATGATAAAGGTATTGAAGGCGTTGAAAATGTCTACGATCAATTACTTACGGGTACTGATGGTAACAAAAAATATCGAAAAGATGCAAAAGGGAGAAAAATTGAAATACTTTCTGAACAAGCATCTACTCAGCCTACAGACATCGTTTTAAGTATTGACCAACGTATTCAAGCCATTGCCTATAAAGAACTCAAAGGTGCAGTAAAAGCATTTAAAGCGACATCAGGTTCTGTTGTGGTAACTAATGCTCATACAGGCGAAATTCTAGCATTAGTCAATAGCCCCTCTTATAACCCTAACAATCGTCGAAATACCGCTATTCATCGTTTTCGAAATCGTGCCATTACTGATTTTTACGAACCCGGCTCAACATTAAAGCCTTTAACCGCTTTAACCGCTTTAGAGTTTGGTTCAGCAAAAGCAAATAGCATTATAGATACGAATCCTGGTTGGATGCGCTTAGGTGGCCGCCGAGTCGGAGACCCTATTAATCGTGGAAAATTAAGTATTACGGATGTTTTAGTGTATTCATCAAATATGGGCACAACCAAATTAGCCCTTTCAGTGCCTAAAGCATTTTTACTCGATAAGTTTTTTGATGCAGGATTTGGTGAAAAAACTGGCGTTGACCTGGTCGGTGAAAGTGCTGGTATTATGCATGATCGTCAACGTTGGTCAAAATTTGAATTAGCCACCTTATCTTGGGGGCATGGTGTTGCGACGACTCCATTACAACTTGCAAAGTTTTATTCAACGTTAGCGAATGGCGGGGTTAAAAAACCGCTTACTATCATTAAAAAAGGCACGATTAATACTTTACCGTTAGCAGATGAACGTATTTTTTCTCAGCAATCTAGTCAAGAAATTGTGTCGATGTTAGAAAGCGTTGTTGATGACCATACGCCTCAAGCTAAAGTAGAGGGTTATCGCGTAGGTGGTAAAACAGGGACATCAATTAAAGCGGTCGCTGGCGGTTATGGTAACGATTACGTAGGTTTGTTTGCTGGTATGGCGCCGATATCTAATCCTGAGATTGTTGTCGTTGTCGTGATTAATGAACCTGGTGGGGATCTTTATCACGGTAAGGAAGTGGCGGCACCTGTTTTTTCAAGAGTGATGAAAGGTGCTTTGCGTGTTCTAAATATCGCACCAGATGGAAAACGTGTTGCTGAAGCGAGTATTCGTAAAGATAAAGTGTCTGATAACGCTAAACCCGTGTTAAAAAATAAAAAGGAGCAAGCTGATGCCTAAGTTTGCTTTTTCATTGAGCCAACACAAGTTGTTTGATGTTTTTCATACCTTTAATTTACCGTCTGCAATATTAAGTGAGTCGTCAGATTTTCCGGCTAGCTTAGGTGATTTAGTTAACGATACCCGTAAAATAAAGAGGGGTGATGTGTTTTGTGCGGTGATAGGTGGCGATAAAAATGGTAATGACTTTATTGTACAAGCGATTAAATCGGGTAGCGTATTAATTATCTCTGAGTGTGAATATGCTGACCAACATGGCAACGTTACCTATTTAGTGACTGATGATTCTGCAAAAAAAATCCCACAAGTATTGTTTTACCAATTAAATCAACAGCTGTTTTCGTTCGCAAAAGCTTATTATCAAAATCCACAGCAGAATATGACAATGATTGGTATTACCGGTACGAACGGTAAAACCAGTACCAGTCAAATAATTTCCAAACTGTTAACAAGTTGCCAAGAAAGAACCGCTGTAATAGGCACCAATGGTGCAGGTCAAATTGATACGTTACAACCACTAGAAAATACCACGCCTGCGGCGACCCAGTTGCATCAGCTAATGGCTGAGTTTTCTGTTGATAACTGTAAAAATGTAGCTATGGAAATATCATCACATGCGCTTGAACAACGACGTGTGATGCCTGATTTGCTCGATATTGCCGTGTTCACTAATTTGACGCGTGATCATCTTGATTATCATTTGACCATGGAAAATTATGCTAACGCTAAATACAAAATATTCAGCCAAGAATCAGCACAAATAGCCATTCTTAATGGTGATGATGAACAAGCTAAAAATTGGCTGGCGCATTGGCCAAATACCCAACCTGTTATTGTTTATGGTCAATCGGCGATCATCTCTGAATATTCAGCTTACGTACAAGCTACTGAAATTAAAGCGCATACGAGTGGTGTTAAGTTCACACTCAATACACATTTGGGTGAACACCCAATTGAAAGTACCTTAATGGGTGACTTCAACATTGAAAATTTACTCGCTGCAATCGCTGTTCTATTAAGCAAACATATTTCATTAAGCGATATCGCTGTAGCGGTGAAATCATTGACACCTATTATTGGACGTATGGAAGCATTTAAAGCGGATAACAAAACGACCACTATTGTAGACTACGCACATACGCCTGATGCTTTATCAAGTGCATTACATGCGTGTCGACACCATTGCCAAGGAGAATTGTGGGTCGTGTTTGGCTGTGGTGGTGACAGAGATAAAGGCAAGCGGCCATTAATGGCACAAGCAGCAGAAAGTGGTGCCGACCATATCGTGTTTACTATAGACAATCCTAGAACCGAAAAAGCTGAAAACATTATCGCTGATATGCTGGAAGGTTGTCAAAAGCCAGAAAAAATTACTGTTGTATTAGATCGCGCATCAGCAATTAGAGCAACATTAGCAAAAGCTAAAACTGATGACATGATATTACTTGCAGGTAAGGGGCATGAAGAATACATCATCGTAGGCAATGAAAAAATCAATTATAACGAACGCGAATTTGTAAAATCAATTTATGATCGTTACCAACAAGAAAGCGAATCTTTAGGGGCTATCTTATGATCCCATTATCCTTAACTGAAATTGCTCACATCCTCGGTGGCGAACTTGTTGGTAAAAACATCACGATTGATAGTATCAATACTGACAGTCGAGCATTGAAAAATGGTGAATTATTTCTAGCGTTGAAAGGTCCAAACTTTGATGCTCATCGCTTTCTTAATCGCGTCGTAGAATTAGGTTGTGCTGCCGTTATTGTAGAACATCAGTGTGAATTAACTATTCCTCAAATTATTGTAACGGATACACATAAAGCACTTGGAGAATTAGGTGCATATGTGAAAGAAAAAGTGTCACCTAAAGCGGTTGCCATAACCGGTAGTAGCGGAAAAACAACGGTTAAAGAAATGGTAGCGGCCATTTTATCTCGTTTAGGCAATGTATTAGCCACAAAAGGTAACTTCAATAATGATATTGGTGTACCACTGACATTATTACGACTTGAGCAGCAGCATGACTTTGCTGTTGTTGAATTAGGTGCGAATCACCTAGGTGAAATAGCTTATACAACAGCATTGGTTAAGCCCGATGTTGCCATTATTAATAATATTGCTGCGGCTCATTTAGAAGGGTTTGGTGATTTATGCGGTGTTGCTCGCGCTAAAGGTGAAATTTTTGAAGGGTTAAATACCAACGGTGTAGCGCTTTATAATCTAGATTGTAAATTGGCAAACAAATGGCAATGGCGTTTAACCGATAAAAAAGTGAGAAGATTTTCATGCTTTCAAGAAGCTGATTGTTTTTCTAGTGACGTAACACTTGATGATAATGGCTGTGCTAGCTTCCAATTAAATACTGATCAAGGTAATGCGTATATCGAGCTAACGGTTCCGGGTAAACACAATGTTTGTAACGCTGTTGCAGCGGCAACGATTGCTTTGGAATTTGGAGCAAACCTTAACGATATCCGCTTGGGCTTGTTAGATATGTCACCCGTGCAAGGACGTATGAATTTACATCAATTAACACCGTCGTTTAAATTAATTGATGATACTTACAATGCTAATGTTGAATCTATAAAAGCAGCAACGGATTTACTGTCAAGTTATTCAGGGCGACGCGTACTTATCCTTGGCGATATGGGGGAACTGGGAGCGCAAGCGCGTAGTTACCATCAAGAAGTGGGTGAATATGCCAAAGCTTCTAACATTGATGACTTATTAACGATTGGTGTATTAAGCCAAAGTGCGTCTGATGCTTTTAATGGGCGACATTTTAGTGAAAGAGCACAGTTGATGAGTTGCCTGATTTCATTATTAGAAAATGAACAACAAAACATCTCAATTTTAGTTAAAGGTTCACGAAGCGCCCGTATGGAAAATGTAGTGAAAGATATTATGAACTGGCGTGAAAATGTGGAACAGTCTTCGTCAATTTTAGAAAATAATTCATCGGAGAAAAGTTCATGCTAGTTTGGCTAAGTGAATATTTAACGCAATATTATAGTTTTTTTAATGTGTTTTCTTATCTAACATTTCGCGCAATTGTCAGTACATTAACCGCATTAATTATATCCTTGTATTTTGGGCCTAAATTGATCCGATATTTACAAAACATGCAGGTTGGTCAAATTGTAAGAGATGATGGTCCTGAAAGCCATTTGGTCAAAACAGGGACACCCACGATGGGGGGGATTTTAATTTTAGCCGCCATCGTAGTCAGTGTTTTATTATGGGCAGATTTGAGCAATACCTATGTTTGGGTGGTGCTTTTTGTTATCACAAGTTTTGGAATAATTGGTTTTGTTGATGATTACCGTAAAGTTATCCGCAAAGATGCTAATGGTTTAATTGCGCGTTGGAAATATTTTTGGCAAACGATTGCTGGTTTGGCAACGGCATTGTTTTTATATTATTTTTCTCAAAGCCCAGAAGAAACAAGTTTGCTGATTCCGTTTGTAAAAGATGTATTGCCACAGCTTGGGATTTTCTATGTTTTGATGACTTACTTTGTCATTGTCGGCACAAGTAACGCGGTGAACTTAACAGATGGTTTAGATGGATTAGCTATCGTACCCACAATAATGGTTGCAGGTGCATTTGCAATTTTTGCTTATATGACAGGCCACGCGAACTTCTCCGAATATTTACATATACCTCATATCGCGATGGCGAGTGAATTAGTCATTGTCTGTACCGCTATTGTTGGAGCCGGCTTAGGATTTTTATGGTTTAACACATATCCAGCACAAGTATTTATGGGTGATGTTGGTTCTTTATCATTAGGCGCGGCATTAGGTGTTATTGCAGTTTTAGTTCGACAAGAATTAGTGTTGTTCATCATGGGCGGTGTTTTCGTTATTGAAACTGTTTCTGTTATTTTACAGGTTGGGTCGTATAAGTTACGTGGCCAACGCATTTTTCGAATGGCACCTATTCATCATCATTATGAATTAAAAGGTTGGCCAGAGCCTAGAGTTATTGTCCGATTTTGGATCATCTCCTTAGTTTTGGTTTTAATTGGTTTAGCCACATTAAAACTTCGCTAATAATAATCAAGAAATTGAAGTAGGTATTAAAGCATAAAATGAAACAGCAAACCTCACAAGCTCCGCTAGCATTAGCGCAGTTAACAACCCAAAAAATTGTTATCCTCGGTGCAGGGTTAACAGGGTTGTCTTGTGTGCGTTATTTAAAAGAAAACGGTTTAACATGTTCTGTTAATGACAGTCGGGATAATGCTGTAAATGTTGAATTTTTTCAGCAAAAATTTCCAAAAGCGAGTTTAACGCTCGGCGGATGGGATAAAGCACTTATCGCCTCAGCAGATATTTTATTAGTCAGCCCTGGTATTGATACCTCTATTGCTGATATCGCAGACCAGATAAATGAAAACTGTATTGTTGCCGGTGATATTGAGCTTTATTGCCAGAATAGTTCTACACCGATCCTTGCTGTTACTGGGTCAAATGGTAAATCCACGGTTGTCTCTTTATTAGCTTTTATTGGGAAAAAACTAGGGAAAAGTGTTGAACTAGGCGGAAATATTGGTGTACCAGTGCTTGAACAGTCGAAAAAAACACTAGATTGCTTAGTCTTAGAACTCTCAAGTTTTCAGTTAGAAACATTACAGAGCATGAATGCTATCGCTGCCACTGTTTTAAATGTTAGTGATGACCACTTAGACCGCCATAAAACATTAGAAAACTATATAGCGATTAAACAGAGCATCTATAAACAGTGTAAAACTGCAGTGATTAATCGTGATGATGCAAATACTCATGTTACAGATACAACTAAGAATATTATATCTTTTGGGATAGGTTTAGCTTCAGAAGGACATTTCGGGCTTGAAGTTATTGCTGGAAAATCACAATTAATGTTTGGGTCCACTCCTCTTATAGCTGTTGACGAACTACCCATTGCTGGTTTGCATAATGCCCTAAACTGTTTAGCTGTATTGGCGTTAGGTTACAGTGCAGGTTGGCCAATTAAAGAAATGTTAGCGCATCTGGTTGAATTTGAAGGTTTAGCACATCGCTGCCAGTTAGTTTCAAAATATAAGAATGTACAATGGATAAACGATTCTAAAGCAACCAATGTCGGCGCAACATTTGCAGCAATAGAAGGTTTAGCTGCAATTATGTCAGCAGATAATAACTTGTATGTTATTGCGGGCGGTGATGGGAAAGGGGCAGATTTTTCTTCATTACAATCAGTCATAGCCAAATATGTGACTGGTGTTTATACCTTAGGTAAAGATGGAGATGCAGTTGCTTTGTTAGCAAAAAAGGCACAAACAACAAGTCATAAAGTAAGTACTATCCAAGAAGCGGTAAATGCGATTGATAAAATATTAAAGCCCGGTGATATCGTTTTACTTTCCCCTGCTTGTGCAAGCATTGATATGTTTAAAAACTTTGCAGAGCGTGGCAATGTTTTTGTTAACGCAATAAATAAAATCTCCTCAGATAATGAAGCTCAATCATCGAGAGAGGTTTACTAATGACGACATCAGTTTTAACGCACCTCGACAATATTAAATTACCAAAATGGTTATCAGGAAACCAAAGTCAGAGTAATACAACCTTTGATCGTACCTATTTATTACTCGTCATTAGCATGTATATGATAGGTCTTGTCATGGTAGCAAGTTCATCAATGCCCGTTGCAGAAAGGTTATTTAACGACCCATTTCACTTTGTAGAACGCCACTTTATTTATATTTGTTTAAGTTTAGTCGTTGCCGTTATAACAATGAGTATACCGATGAGTCGGTGGCAAAAGCATAGTGGTCATTTGTTACTGCTTGGTATTTTACTGCTAATGGTGGTGCTGGTTGTTGGACGTACAGTCAATGGTTCAACCCGTTGGATTGTTATTGGCCCTATTACGATTCAAGCGGCAGAACCTGCAAAATTATTTTTCTTTTGTTATTTATCAGCTTACTTAGTGCGTCGCCGCGAAGAAGTCATGGAAAACGTTAAAGGGTTTGCTAAGCCACTTATCGTTTTTGGCGTACTTGGCGCATTGTTATTAATGCAACCCGATCTAGGCACAATTATTGTGATGTTTGTGACCACCTTTGGTTTGTTATTTTTAGCGGGTGCAAAAATATGGCAATTTGCTTGTGTATCTGGCGTTGGCATTAGTTTATTATCCGCGCTCGCTTATTTCTCTCCTTATCGTTGGGCACGCGTAACAGGGTTTTTAGATCCATGGCAAGATCCTTTTGGGAGTGGGTATCAATTAACACAATCATTAATGGCGTATGGTCGTGGTGAAATTTTTGGTCAAGGCTTAGGTAATAGTATTCAAAAACTTGATTATTTACCTGAAGCACATACCGATTTTGTGATGGCAGTTGTAGCGGAGGAATTTGGTTTTGTAGGCGTGAGTGTCATTTTATTACTGAGCATGTTTTTAGTCCTCAAGGCGCTGCTTCTGGGTAGGGCCGCTTTACGAAAAGAAAAATACTTTGAAGGATTTTTTGCCTACGCTATTGGTATTTGGGTGAGTTTTCAAGCAGCGGTTAATGTAGGGGCTAGCGCAGGTATTGTGCCGACTAAAGGCTTAACGATGCCACTGTTAAGTTATGGCGGCAGCTCTATGATAATCATGACGATGGCAGTGTTTATCTTAATGAGAATCGATCATGAAATTCGTTTGCAAAGTATTCAAGCCACAAGTAAGAAAAAGTTGAAAAAGAACAAAGTTAAAAAAATTGACACAGTAACTAAAGCACCAATAACACCTGGAAAAGAACAACATAAGGAGGGTGAACAATATGACTGGATTTGAAGAAAAGACACGTAAAAAATTACCCACTTTATTAGTGATGGCAGGTGGCACGGGTGGGCACATTTTTCCTGGTATTGCAGTAGCTGAAATGCTTCAAGCCAAAGGATGGGCTATACATTGGCTTGGCACTGAAAAGCGTATGGAGGCAAAAATTGTTCCTGAACACGGTTTTGACATTTCATTTATTAATATTGCAGGGGTACGTAATAAAAGCTTAATAGAGCGTGTTAAAATACCTTTTAAACTATTACAGTCAGTCATACAGTCAATATCAATTTTACGTAAAGTAAAACCTGATGTTGTTCTCGGCATGGGGGGCTATGCAAGTGCTCCGGGTGGATTTGCTGCTTGGTTAATGCGTATACCTTTGGTGCTTCATGAACAAAATGCAGTGGCTGGCATGACAAATCGATATTTAGCTAAGATAGCCACAACAGTCTTAAGTGCATTCCCAAATGCATTTAAAAATGGGGTCAAATATCAAGTTGTTGGAAACCCATTACGTAAAGAAATAACTGAATTAACACCCGTTGTACCAGAGCATCCAAGTAGTAGTAAAAAAGTTTTAGTCGTTGGCGGTAGCCTTGGTGCAAAAATTCTAAACGATACGGTACCGCAAGCATTAAAACAAATTCACCTACAAAATATAAACGTTTGGCATCAAACGGGTCGTGATAGTCAGGCATCGGTATTAGCAAATTATCAACGATTTGGCATGGCTGAAGACAAAGTAAAAGTGACCGAATTTATTGAAGATATGGCAGCGGCTTACCAATGGGCAGACGTAGTAATTTGCAGAGCAGGTGCATTAACTGTTTCTGAATTAGCGATGGCGGCTAAACCTGCTATTTTCGTACCTTTACCGCATGCTGTTGATGACCACCAAACAAAAAATGCTATGTACTTAGTTTCTCGAGGTGCTGCAAAATTATTACCACAAAAAGAATTTAACGGAACAACTTTAGCGCAAATGCTTAACAGCCTTTTTGTTTCCGACAGTGTGGTGCAATCTATGGTGAAAGCCGCACATGACGCTGCTCACGCTGATGCAACAAATCGTGTTGCTCATACTTGCGTGGGGTTAGTTCACTAATGAGTAAGATATTAACAACAATGAAAAATAAGATGTCGAATAACACAGCCCCTATAAAAGTACCTGAAATGCGACGCGTAAAGTGTATTCACTTTGTCGGTATTGGTGGTGCAGGCATGGGTGGGATTGCTGAGGTGTTGTTAAATGAAGGTTATAAAATTACCGGATCAGATATTGGCGAAAATCAAGTGGTTACTCGTTTAACGGCTTTAGGTGCAGATATCACCATCGGACATGCAGAAAAAAATATTATTGGGGCGAGTGTGATTGTTGTTTCAACAGCCATTAATGCCGACAATCCAGAACTAGTTAACGCTCAGAAATTACGTATTCCTGTTGTACGTCGTGCTGAAATGTTAGCAGAGCTCATGCGTTTTCGACACGGTGTCGCGATTGCCGGAACACATGGTAAAACGACAACAACGAGTTTGATTTCAAGCATTTTTGCTGAGGGGGATTTAGACCCTACATTTGTTATCGGTGGATTATTAAATAGTGCGGGTACAAATGCACGTCTAGGGACTAGTCGTTATTTAATTGCAGAAGCAGATGAAAGTGACGCTTCATTTTTACATTTACAGCCCATGGTTTCAGTGATCACGAATATAGATGAAGATCACATGGAAACTTATCAAGGCGATTTTGAAAAACTTAAAGACACTTATATTGAATTTTTACACAACTTGCCCTTTTACGGTTTAGCTGTAGTTTGTATTGATAACGCCGTAGTACGTGAACTATTACCACGCATGAGTCGTCAAGTGATCACTTATGGTTTTAGTGAAGATGCTGATGTACGAGCAATTAATTTTAAACAACATGGTGGTATAAGCCACTTTACGGTACAGCGTGAAGGTTTTGTTGATATTGATATGTCTGTAAATCTACCCGGTGAACATAATGTATTAAATGCATTAGCAAGTATTGCTGTTGCAACAGATGAAGGTGTTGCTGACAAAGCTATTGTGAGCGCATTAGAAAAATTTGCGGGCATCGGTCGACGCTTTGAACAACTCGCTAATTTGTCTACAGAAAATGGTGAGATGGTGCTAATTGATGATTATGGACATCATCCACGCGAAGTCAAAGCAACGATTAAAGCCATGCGAAATGGTTGGCCTGAAAAGCGTTTGGTGATGATTTTTCAACCACATCGTTATTCTCGTACTCGTGATTTATATGAAGATTTTGTTGAAGTACTGTCGGAAGTAGACTGTTTATTGCTTCTCGATGTTTACGCCGCAGGTGAAACACCGATTATCAGTGCTGACAGTAAAAGTTTAGCGCGTAGCATTCGTCAACGTGGTCAAATTGAACCGATATATGTAAGCGACCCAGAAAAGTTAGCCGAATTATTACACGCACAATTACAAGATGGCGATATGGTCATTACTCAAGGTGCTGGCACCATTGGTGTGATTGCACGTAAGATCATACAAAACCCGTTATTAACCGTTGATATGAAAGGAGCTGAACATGACGGTTCTTAACAGTCAAAAGTTAGCTGTTTTATATGGTGGGGACTCTGCTGAACGTGAGGTGTCGCTCAATTCAGGGAAAGCAGTGGCAGAAGGTTTGCGCCAAGCAGGATTTGAGGTTGAGTTAATTGATACAAAAGGATTTTGTCTAACGGACTTAACAAAGCGCAATATTGACCGTGTCTTTATCGCATTACATGGAAGAGGTGGTGAAGACGGTTGTGTGCAAGGTGCTTTACAGTATATGGGCATTCCATACACAGGTTCTGATGTTTTAGGTTCAGCGTTATCGATGGACAAGATTCGTAGCAAGCAAGTTTTCCAAGCGCAAGGGTTACCAACCGCGCCATACGCTATTGTTGATAAAAATGATTACGAAGAAGGGCAAGCAGTAAAGATACTTAATAAACTTGGCGATATGGTGATGGTAAAGCCTGCCAATGAAGGTTCAAGTATTGGCATGGCGAAGGCACAAACGGCTAATGAGTTACATAAAGCATTAACGGCAGCATTTGAATATGATGATGAAATATTAGTCGAAGCCTGGATCACTGGACCAGAATACACCGTGGCAATTTTAGGTGACGAAGCATTACCTGCTATTCATATGGAAACACCTCGTGAATTTTATGACTATGAAGCAAAGTATCAATCAACCACAACGCAGTATCACTGTCCTGCTGGGTTAAGTGATGAAGATGAAAGTGCATTAAGGGTATTAGCACTAAAAGCCTTCAAAGCAACAGGAGCTAAAGGCTGGGGACGTGTAGACGTTATGCGAAATAATCAAAATCAATGGCAATTACTCGAAGTAAATACAGTGCCGGGCATGACTGAAACTTCACTCGTACCAAAATCAGCAAAAGTTCACGGTATAAATTTTAGTGAGCTAGTAAAAAAAATAGTAGAAATTAGCACAGGAAAATTGGCCAAATAATAATGACAAAAAATAACAATAAACAAACGTCATTGCGAACAGCCGTGACTGGGCAACAAGAAGCATTACATTGGTCATTTTGGCTAGGTGTATCGTTTTTTGTGCTTGTGATTGTTACTATTTTTTCATTCAGTTGGTATTTAAATAATAAAATATCGTCTGAAGAGTCAACACCTGTAACTTCTATTGTTATTGGCGGCGAGATGCCCTTTACCATAAGACAAGATATTGAAGTCGCGATTGAGCAGGTTAATTTAGGCAATTTTTTCAATGTTGATGTAAATGAAATACAAGAAAAAGTCGCCGAACTACCTTGGGTATATTCAGTATCAGTACGTAAGAAATGGCCAAATGAATTGAAAATTTATGTGGTTGATCAAACGCCAATAGCTTTATGGAATGGTGATTTTTTAATTAACCAATACGGCAAAGCATTTCAAGCGGATATAACACGTTTGAATATTGGTTTACCTGCATTTTTTGGTCCGGAAGGAAGTGAAGATATCGCATTAGCAAACTTTGTTAACTTAAGTAAGTTATTAAAGTTTAGTGAACTATCAATTGATGAGTTATTACTTACCGAACGACACTCGTGGCAGTTAACACTTAATAACGGTGTAATGCTCAATTTAGGCAGAGAGAATAAAATTGAGCGGGTGCAACGCTTTATGGATGTATATCCACAAATAATAAAAACAAAAAAAGAAAATCAACAAGTCGATTATGTTGATTTACGTTATGACACCGGACTCGCTGTAGGTTGGAAAACCGCAGAGAAAAAACAAAGAGCTTAACCTTAATGTCAAAAATAAACGAAAGAAATCTTGTTGTAGGTTTAGACATCGGAACATCGAAAATATCTGTTGCTGTGGGTGAAATCACCCCAGACAACCAATTAAGTATTGTTGGTGTTGGTAATCAACCAGCACGTGGCATGGATAAAGGTGGCGTTAACGATTTGAATTTAGTTATTCAATCTATTCAACGTGCCATTAATGAAGCTGAGTTAATGGCTGATTGCCAAATAAGTTCGGTGTATTTGGGTATTTCGGGTAAGCATATCAGTTGTCAAAACGAAAACGGTATGGTGCCAATTAATGACAAAGAAGTTATTCAAGAAGATGTTGATAACGTAATACATACCGCACGCTCTGTACCTATTTCGGCTGAACGTCGTATGTTGCATGTGTTACCACAAGAATTCAGTATTGACTGTCAAGACGGTATAAAAAGCCCTATTGGTATGTCAGGTGTTCGTATGGAGGCAAAGGTTCATATTGTTACCTGTGCTAATGATATGGCAAAAAATATTGTTAAATGTGTTGAGCGTTGTGAAGTTAAGGCAGACCAACTTATATTTTCAGCGTTAGCATCAAGTTACGCTACCTTAACCGATGATGAAAAAGAGCTCGGTATTTGTGTGGTTGATATGGGCGCAGGCACTATGGATATAGCTGTATTCGCTGGTGGGGCTTTACGTCATACCGCTGTTATTCCTGTTGCAGGTAATCAGGTGACGAGTGATATAGCCAAAATATTTAGAACACCGTTAAGTCATGCTGAAGACATTAAAGTGCAGTACGCTTGTGCACTTCGTCAAATGGTGAGTATGGAAGAGAACATTGAAGTACCCAGTGTTGGTGGTCGTCCTGCTCGTTCAATGTCTCGTCACACATTAGCTGAAGTTGTCGAACCTCGTTACCATGAACTCTTTGAACTGATACAAGAAGAGTTACGAGAAGCAGGATTAGAAGATCAAATTGCCGCAGGTTATGTATTAACAGGTGGTACGGCGAAAATGGAAGGTGTTGTCGAATTTGCTGAAGAAGTTTTTCAAATGCCAGTGCGTGTAGCTAAACCAAAAGAGTCTATTGGTTTAAAAGAATATGTTGATGATTCAACTTATTCTACCGTTGTAGGTTTATTACATTACGGTATGCAAGCCAGTGAACAACAAAGTCTAGAAAGTAAGAAAAGTGAAGGTATTGCTAGTATTACTTCACGAATATTCGCTTGGTTTAAAGGTGAGTTTTAACTGCTCACTTATGGATCGTTAAAATATATTAAAGAAGTATTTATAACCTGCTGCAGCAGGTGAGAAAAGAAAAGATAAATCGCGTTTTGGTGGAACAAAACATAATAAAAAATCGGAGAGAATAAAATGTTTGAATTAATGGAAGATCATAACGAAGAAGCAATAATTAAAGTCATCGGTGTTGGCGGAGGCGGCGGAAACGCAGTTGAGCACATGGTTTGCCAAACCATTGAAGGTGTAGAGTTCATTACAGCAAATACTGATTCACAAGCATTACGTAATTCAGCAGCTAATGTAACATTGCAATTAGGCGCTGACGTAACTAAAGGTCTAGGTGCTGGTGCAAACCCTGAAATTGGCCGCAGAAGTGCTGAAGAAGATCGTGAAACGATCAGAGATACCTTACAAGGTGCAGATATGATCTTTATTGCCGCTGGTATGGGTGGGGGTACAGGAACTGGAGCAGCACCAGTTGTAGCAGAAATACCAAAAGAAATGGGTATATTAACGGTAGCTGTAGTGACTAAACCGTTCCCATTTGAAGGTAAGAAGCGTATGAATTACGCGGACCAAGGAATCGAGTTTTTATCTAAGAGTGTAGATTCTTTGATTACAATTCCAAATGAAAAATTGTTAAAAGTATTAGGCCCAGGAACATCATTACTTGACGCATTTAAAGCAGCCAATAATGTATTGTTAGGTGCTGTTCAAGGTATTGCTGAGCTAATTACACGTCCTGGTTTAATCAACGTCGATTTTGCAGATGTACGTACAGTAATGTCAGAAATGGGTACGGCTATGATGGGTTCTGGTATAGCTTCGGGTCCTGACCGAGCTGAAGAAGCTGCAGAAGCTGCAATTTCTAGTCCATTACTAGAAGATGTAGATTTAGCTGGCGCTCGTGGTATTTTAGTTAACATTACAGCCGGTATGGATATTAGTATTGATGAATTTGAAACGGTTGGTAACGCAGTGAAAGCTTTTGCATCAGAAAATGCAACAGTAGTAGTTGGTGCGGTAATTGACCCAGAAATGAGCAATGAATTACGAGTAACAGTTGTTGCAACGGGTATTGGTGCTGAGCGAAAGCCTGATATCACCTTAGTAAACCCAGTACCAACTATTGCGCCTATTGCTGTAGGACAAGAGTTTATTGCTAGCCCACAAGCAGAAATAAATTCAGCACCTATAACAATGCAAGACAGTAATGCACAAGTACAAACTGCAGCGGATATAGAAAACTATTTAGACATTCCTGCATTTTTACGCAAGCAGGCTGATTAATAAACCGTAAATAGTTGAATGATAATATTGAACGTTAGGGTCTATTGTAATTCATACTAATTCGTCATGAGAATAGTACTGGTTGAACAGTGCTGTTTAGAATAAAGCGTAGCTAAAAGCTGATATTTTGATATTGTTAAGTTTTTTGCTATATTATGCCCCCGTCGAAAATCGATGGCGCATTTGAAAGTGAAATAAAAGCTTAATAAGGCATTTATGATTAAACAACGTACATTAAAAGAAAGTGTAACGGCCCTTGGGGTTGGTTTACATAAAGGTGAAAAGGTGCAATTGACTCTCCGTCCTGCACCAGCAAATACCGGTATTGTATTTCGCCGTATTGACCTAGATCCAGTTGTTGAGATTCCAGCAACACCTGAAGCTGTGGGCGAAACAACTTTATGTACGTGTTTAGTTAATGAACAAGGTGTGAAGATTTCCACCGTCGAGCACTTGTTATCAGCTGCCGCAGGTTTAGGAATTGACAATTTAATCGTTGAAATTGATTCTCCTGAGATCCCTATTATGGATGGAAGTGCATTACCATTTGTATATCTGATTCAATCGGTCGGCATCAAAACATTAGCAGCAGCGAAACGCTTTATTCGAATTACAAAAACGATTCGTGTTGAAGAAGGTGACAAATGGGCAGAATTAAAACCTCACCATGGTTTTAAAATAAATTTTGCGATTGAATTTGATCACCCTGTTATATCTAACACGTGTCAAACAATGAGTATGGATTTATCAAGCTGCTCATTTATCAAAGAAATTAGTCGAGCACGAACTTTTGGCTTTATGAGTGATATCGAGTTTCTCCGCTCGCACGATTTAGCTTTAGGTGGCAGTTTAGAAAACGCCATCGTGCTTGATGAATATCGTATGCTTAATAAAGACGAGCTTCGATACGACGATGAATTTGTTAAACACAAAATATTAGATGCGATTGGCGATTTATTTATGTGTGGTCATAGTATTTTAGGTGAGCTAAAT
Source organism: Alteromonadaceae bacterium (assembly GCA_041890515.1). Taxonomy (GTDB): domain Bacteria; phylum Pseudomonadota; class Gammaproteobacteria; order Enterobacterales; family Alteromonadaceae; genus Colwellia_A. The sequence continues at coordinate 20,801 of JASDWX010000035.1, read as the reverse complement.
GCCTTTAAATCAGGACATGGATTAAATAACATTCTTTTAAGAGAAGTGTTTAAACAGAAAGAAAGTTGGGAATGGGTGACTTACGAAGACGAAACACCATCTCCAATTCAATACCAAGAAGTAGCTACAGCGGCTTTTTAGTTAAATTATTTCTGAAGAATAAGATATAAAAAACCAGTCATCTGACTGGTTTTTTATTTTAAGCGATACGACATAATCTTATAGAGTTTATTGGATAACTAGCTTTGATTTTTTTGCGCATGTTTAGCTAGCTTTTCTAATTTTCTCCTTAAACTCTCGGGTGCGTTTTTAGCAACAGCCAATAATTGATTAGCGGTGTTTTGTGATATTTTCAGGGGCTCAGGCGCTTTTTCTTTTGTTTGATAAATAACCTTATTTCGATAAGGGGATACTTTGATTTCAATTTGATCAAAAGCATTGTCAGTAGCGATGGATAGTTCTCGACAAATATTCATGCGTTCAAACTGTAAACGTTGACTCCAAACAGCAGAAGTCACTTCAATGACTAAAGATTTTTGCTTAAAATTGGCAATATGCCAGACATCTGCTGGTAGGTCAGGGCATGTTTGACGTACAATGTCAGACAAAATAGTTAAAGAGTTGGTTTTTGCCGCTATTTGTGCCAAAGTGCCTTTCGATGATTGAAAGAGCTCTGACATATCTGAAGGCTTTCTTGTTTTCCGTGCCATTAACCACTCTACTTTGGAATAGTATTTAAGTAATTATGAGTTTAACACTACTATATCGTGGAAAGAACGTTAGATTTTCAATGACACTAAATAAGTTGCATTGGTTATCTGCGATAACGGTTTTCGCGCTAATTTCAGGCTTTGTTATCCATTTGATTTTTTCTGCAGATGAAGTTCCAAAAGTTTTACCTTTCGCACTAAATTCACTCGTCACAATAGATGAAAATCCATTAAGTGAACCGCAATTAACTGCATTAACGATGAAGCTCGCTGAGCTTCAAAGCCAAGTGTTACGTTTAAATGCTTTAGGTGACCGATTAGCAAGTGAAGCATCAATACCGGAAAATGAGTTTAATTTTCAACAGTCGCCTCCAGCTGGTGGTCCAATGTTACAAAGCCAAACCAGTCAAAAAAAATCATTAGCAGAAATGTTAATTGAAATATCTATATTAGAAGAAAGTTTGCGACATGAAGAAAATCAACTCACTACGCTTGAATCTGTGACTTTGGGTCACCATATAGAGAATACGAGTTATTTATCTGGTCGACCAATTGCAAAGGGTTGGCTTTCTTCATACTACGGTGTACGCAAAGACCCATTTAGTGGGAAACCAGCAGTACATAAAGGCTTAGACTTCGCTGGTAAAGAAGATGCCGCAATAATAGCGACAGCTTCAGGAGTTGTTAGTTGGGCAAGTGACCGTTACGGATATGGACAACTTATCGAGATTAATCACGGTAAGGGGTTAAAAACGCGTTATGGTCACAATAAAAAAATATTAGTAAAAGTAGGAGAAGTCGTTAGTAAAGGACAAGTTATTGCACGTATGGGAAGCACAGGTCGCTCGACCGGACCTCATGTTCACTACGAGATTTTACGTAATAATGCACAGATAGACCCAATTAAGTTCGTGTATAGAAAAGCAAAATAAAAACAATTTATGTGATCATTACTGGTCACGGTATTTTCAGCGGAAGATTATCTTCTAATAGCAATATGGTTTAACAAGATGTTTGTAAAGTTAATGACAAAAATGTTTGGTAGTCGTAATGACCGATTAATCAAACAAATGAACAAAGAAGTAATGAAAATAAATGCCTTAGAGCCTGTAATGGAAGCTCTTTCTGACGAAGAACTAAAAGCAAAAACCGCAGAATTTAAAGAGCGTTTATCAAAAGAAGAATCACTTACCAGTATATTACCAGAAGCTTTTGCTGTAGTGCGTGAAGCCAGTAAACGTGTATTTGATATGCGCCATTTCGACGTACAAATGATTGGTGGTATGGTATTAAATGACGGTAAAATTGCAGAAATGCGTACCGGTGAAGGTAAAACGTTAACGGCTACTTTGCCATCATATTTGAATGGTTTAACCGGTAAGGGCGTTCACGTCATTACGGTAAATGATTATCTTGCCACGCGTGATGCAGATTGGTGTCGTCCTTTATTCGAATTTTTAGGTATGACTGTTGGTTGTAACATTGCTGGTTTAGCTTCTGCTGAAAAGCAAGCCGCTTATAATGCAGATGTAACTTACGGTACTAATAACGAATTTGGTTTTGATTATTTACGCGACAACATGGCTTTTTCGCCTGAAGAACGTACTCAAAAGCCATTAAACTTCGCTGTTATAGATGAAGTAGATTCAATATTAATTGATGAAGCTAGAACACCATTGATTATTTCTGGTCAAGCTGAAGACAGCTCTGAACTTTATCGTCAAATTAACGTGGTTGTACCGACGTTATTGCTTCAAAACGAAGAAGATAAGGATCAAGATACGGGCCAATCAAAAGATTTTGTTGAAGGTGATTACACCATTGATGAAAAATCTAAACAAATTTATCTAACAGAACATGGCCAAATACGAATAGAAGAAATCATGAATGAGAAAGGTCTTATTCAAGATGGAGATTCTTTATTTTCGGCGACAAATATTACGTTGTTACATCATGTTATGGCAGCATTGCGTGCACATAAGCTTTTCCAAAAAGATGTAGATTACATTGTTAAAGATAATGAAATTGTTATTGTTGATGAACATACCGGTCGTACAATGGAAGGCCGTCGTTGGTCAGAAGGCTTACACCAAGCTGTTGAAGCAAAAGAGGGGGTAAACATACAAAATGAAAATCAAACATTAGCCTCTATTACTTTCCAAAACTTCTTCCGTATTTACGAAAGACTTTCTGGTATGACAGGTACAGCTGACACTGAAGCCTTTGAATTTAACCATATTTATGGTTTGGAAACTGTTGTTATTCCTACAAATCAACCGATGATCCGTAAAGACATGGCTGATTTGATCTATCTAACCGCTGACGAAAAATTTGAAGCCATTCTTGATGACATAAAAGATTGTGTTGAGCGCGGACAACCTGTTCTCGTTGGTACAATCAGTATAGAGACATCAGAATTTTTATCTGACTTCCTAAAGAAAGCAAAAATTAAGCATAAAGTGTTAAATGCTAAATTTCATCAGCAAGAAGCTGAGATTGTTGCTGATGCCGGTAAAGTTGGTGCAGTAACGATTGCTACCAATATGGCAGGTCGTGGAACTGATATCGTTTTAGGCGGAAACTTTGATGCAATTGTTGCCAAATTAAAAGATCAAAGCGTAGCAAATATTGCTAAAACGAAAGAAGAATGGATAGTACAGCACAATAAAGTTTTAGAGTTAGGTGGCTTACATATTGTAGCAACCGAACGTCATGAATCTCGTCGTATTGATAATCAATTACGTGGTCGTTCAGGACGCCAAGGTGATGCTGGTTCAACACGCTTTTATTTATCAATGGAAGATGGCTTGATGCGAATTTTCGCTTCAGAACGTATTTCTAATATGATGCGTAAATTGGGCATGGAACACGGCGAAGCTATTGAACATCCATGGGTCACACGTAGTATTGAAAACGCACAGCGTAAGGTTGAAGGTCGTAACTTTGACATACGTAAGCAATTACTCGAATTCGATGACGTTTCAAATGATCAACGCCAAGTTATATATGAACAACGTAACGGACTAATGGATGAAGCTGATATTGAAGAAGTCATCAAAAACATTCGTACGGATGTTGTAACAGGTATTATAAATCAGCATATTCCTCAGCAATCTTTGGAAGAAATGTGGGATATCACTGGTTTAGAAGAACGTTTTAAAGGTGAGTTAGCGTTAGAATTTCCCATCGCAAAGTGGCTAGCAGAAGACACCAAGTTACACGAAGAAACATTACGCGAAAAGTTATTAGCAGAAGTTGAAACTAACTATACTGATAAAGAAGAGCAAGTCGGTGCGGATGTAATTCGTCAATTTGAAAAAGCTGTTATGTTACAAAGCTTGGATTCACATTGGAAAGAGCATTTAGCTGCGATGGATCATTTACGTCAAGGCATACATTTACGAGGCTATGCACAGAAAAATCCTAAACAGGAATTTAAACGTGAATCTTTTGAGTTATTCGGTGAATTATTAGATAGTTTGAAATACGACGTAATTAGCATTTTAAGTAAAGTTCAGATTCGTGCAGAATCAGATGTTGAAGCTGTTGAAGAGCAACATCGTAAAGCTGAAGACGTACCAAAAGAATATACACATGAATCTGTAAGTATTGTGGAAACGAAGCCAGAAGTTCCAAGAGCAGGTCGTAATGAGCCTTGTCCATGTGGTTCGGGTAAAAAATATAAGCAATGTCATGGTAAATTAACTTAATAGTTACTTATTGTTAAATACAAAAACGCCAGTTAATAACTGGCGTTTTTTCGTTAAGCAAGATGATGTTGCAACCTAATCTGAAAATATCATCATCTATCGCTTAATATAAAACTGTAGGATAAAAAATGCAAAAAATCGTTCATGTAGCTGTCGGTGTTATTGTTAGAGAACAACAGTACTTTTTAACAAAACGCCTTGATAGTGCCCACCAAGGCGGTAAATGGGAGTTCCCTGGTGGTAAGGTGGAAAAAGGTGAAACAGTCGCTCAAGCTTTACATAGAGAGCTTCAGGAAGAGATTGCCATCGATACACTATCTTGCTATCCACTCATTGAAATTAGCCATGATTACGGAGATAAAAAGGTATTATTAGATGTTTATGTCGTTGATAATTTTCAACAAGAGCCTATAGCTCAAGAAGGTCAACAATCAGGCTGGTTTTCATTAGAGGAATTAGTAAACCTCGATTTCCCTAAAGCCAATGCTGCAATTATTGAAAAATTGTTAGCAATAAATTAGTAGCGAATAGCAATTTTCAAAAGTAAATAATTACTCAGGTTCAACAAAAAATTTATTGTTTTGTAAAAACTCACCTTCAAGTGCATCAAGCATTTCTTCAGTTAATGTTATATCACCTTGTAATGGCTGAGTGATTTTATGCCCTTCGTCTGCCCATTCGCCGATATCAATTAACTGACAACGTTTACAACAAAAGGGACGGAACTGACTTTCTGGCTGCCAAATAACTTCTTTCTGGCATGTTGGGCAAGATACTTTTAGGGACATAGATAGGACTTGTATTAAAAATTTTAGTGGATGAGATTATACGAAATAAATAAGAGGAATACTAACAACGCGCTAATTCAAATGAAGTCGCATTATTAGAATATTTTCGGCCTGTACTATCACAAGGAGACATAAAGCGAATTGAATAACGAAAACGATTACCACTCACAGTAGGATAATATGGCAAATGTTGATCAACCTTTATTCGTAGCAGCAAAATCCCTTCACCATTGTCTTGATAAAAGCCACTTTCAGTCTCAATATGTTTAAAACTAACCCGTTGACGAATAAATTTTAACACAAGATCTAACGAACTTTTTATTTGTTCTAATAAGGATAACCAGCCTTGTACATCTTTAGCTAAAGTTTCGCTATCTTGATGTAGCCAGAACTGTAATTGAGGTAAGTCGAAACTTGAACTGCCGCCTTGTATAGCAAAGCGTTGCTTTAAGGTTGCTAGAAACTTGTCATTCTTTAGCTGGGCCCAAAGAGGAGTATTACTTTTTAATTGACAAATTAGCTCAACAGTTTGTTGTAGGTTTTCAGCTAAGATACTGTCGTCAATTTCTGGAGCTTGAGACCAAATTACTAAATTCTGTTCTAACTTTTCAAGATCTTTGATCAAATCACCACGAACATCGTTTCGTTCTAACGTATCAATAATGGCAAATAGAGCATTAAAAAAGACTTGATGACTTACCGATATTTTACGTTGCAAGCAATCTTGTGCCTGAGCAAATAAATGCTCAAGTTTCAGGTAGTTACGGATCCGTTCGTTAAGCGGATGTTCATATAAAATTTTGGTCATTAACTTATTGTCTTTAACTTATTTTCATGAATAAAGCTTTGTTCTTAATCTCATATATTAACCATACACATCTTAAATGGCGAATTTTTTTATCAGAAACATTGAATATTGTACAAAATTACGATTTCGTAGCCAAGTTTTGATATTTTTGATCTAACTTTATTACGTTATCTTTAATCATGCTTAAATCACTATTACTATTATCGATAATATCATCAGCAAACGTTAAGCGTTCTTTTCTAGGAATTTGGCTAGCGATAATTCTTACTATCTCTTCTTGCGAACTAGGATCTCGCAACACTGCACGTTTTATTTGTTCATCCTCACTAATATCAATGACTAAAATACGCTGAACTAAACTTTGCAAATTATTCTCTATTAACAGTGGGGCAACAAGCAAACAATAGGGTGATTGGCTTTGCTCAATTTCATCGAGCATTGTTTGTCTTATCAACGGATGTAATAAATTATTAAGCCAAAGTTTATCAGTTTCATTGCTAAATATTTGACTGCGTAATAATGCACGGTTAAGTGACCCGTCAGCTTGAATAAATTGAAGGCCAAAATGTTGGGATATTTGAACAAGTGCATTGCTTTTAGGTTCTACTACTTTTCTTGCTGCAATATCAGCATCGATAATATCAACACCTAAATCTGCAAAAAAATTGGCGATAGTCGTTTTACCGCTACCAATGCCGCCAGTCAAACCGATAACAACTTTCTTAGTTTTATTCATCGTTATCACTTTATATTACTTGAGCTAAATACCAAGACCAAATTGAATCGCCCCATAAAAGCGTTATCCAGCCAGCTATTGCGAGGTAGGGACCAAACGGAATTGCTTGACCTTTTTGGTGGTTTTTAAAAATCATTAAACTGATGCCAATAACTGCGCCTACCACTGAAGCCATTAAAATAAGTAAGGGTAATAGTTGCCAACCTATCCAAGCACCAAAAAGGGCAAACAATTTAAAATCACCAAAGCCCATTCCTTCCTTACCTGTAGCCAATTTGAATAACCAAAAAACACTAAATAAGCTGGTGTAACCGGCAATAGCGCCAATAACGGCATCTTCAATAGGCACTAATCCATTTGACAAATTAACGATTAATCCTAACCACAACAGGGGGAGTACAATTTGGTCGGGTAATAACATATGGTCAAAGTCGATCATGGTTAATGCGACTAATCCCCAAGTCAAAATCAGAGCATAAAAAGTAATAATGGTTACGCCAAAGTGCTGTGCAATAACTAAACTTAATAAAGCGGTAGATAGTTCAACTAAAGGGTAACGAGCCGAAATTTTATTTTTACACTGGCTACATTTACCTTTTAAAAATAACCAGCTTACGACAGGGATATTTTCATAAAATCTTATACTGTGCTGACAATGCGGACAGGTAGAATTAGGTTTTGATAATGTAAGTGGTGTTTCTTCTTCTTTTGATGAATGTTTGAGTTCATCGGCAAGGAATTCTCGACACTCTTGATACCAACCTTGTTCAAGCATTTTGGGTAAACGATAAATTACAACGTTTAAGAAACTGCCAATCATTAATGATAAAACAAAAACGAAACCGTAAAAAAATAGGGCGTTACTCTCTAATAAGTAAATAAAGTCAGACAAAATAAAACCTTTTATTAATATATTTAATAATTATGTTATACAAAAAACTCAGAATAACGTGAGTACAAACGATTAAACTATTTTTCCAATCTCGAAAATTGGTAGATACATAGCGATGATTAACCCACCAATCACCACACCTAATACAGCCATTATCATAGGCTCTAACAGACTGGTTAAAGAATCAACTGCATCATCGACTTGTTGTTCAAATATAGTGGCTACCTTTGCCAGCATATCATCAACAGCACCTGACTCTTCACCAATGGCGACCATTTGTATCACCATATCAGGAAAAATATTACAATTACGCATGGCTAAATTCATTTGCATACCGGATGAGACTTCCGCACGAATTTCCAAAATAGCTATACGAAATACCGCATTGCCAGAGGCGCCTGCAGCTGACTCTAGGGCATCAGGCAACGGTACACCAGCAGCAAAAGTCGTGGAAAGGGTTCTGGCATAACGTGCAACAGCCGCTTTTTCGAGTAACATACCAATAACAGGGATTTTTAGTATTTTTCTATCAACACTGTCTCTGAAACGCAGACTATTGAGATGCGCTTTTTTGAATAAAAAACTAGCAATGAAAATGCCGGCTAGCCCTAAATACCAATAAGCTTGCATAAATTCAGATATAGCGATAACTAGCAAAGTGAAAGCAGGTAGTTCGGCACCAAAACCAGCAAATATATCTTGGAATACAGGCACAACAAAAATTAATAAAATGGAGGTCACAATCAATGCTATTACTAATACAGAAATAGGATAGGTCATCGCTTTTTTGATTTTTGATTTTAGCGCTTCTGCTTTTTCTTGGTAGGTGGCAATACGATCATAAATAGTTTCAAGCGCACCAGACTGTTCGCCAGAACTGACTAAATCACAATATAAGTCGTCAAAATATCTCGGGTGTTCACGTAAACAATCAGATAACGGGATACCTGATTGTAATTTATTACCGATGTCGCCTAATAGTCTTTGCATATTACCATTACTATGGCCTTTCCCAATCATTTCAATCGTTTGAACCAATGGAACACCAGCGCCCAGCATAGTTGCAATTTGTCTCGTCATGATAGCAACATCTGCAGGTAATATTTTTTTATCTTTAGAACTGCCAAAAAGCGACTTTGCTTTCTTTCTTACTTTTCCTGGTGTAATGCCTTGTTTACGTAACTGCGATTTTATTTCAAGCATACTTGTTGCGGGAAGTTCTCCATTTACTTTTTTCCCTTTGCGGTTTACGCCATGCCACACAAAAATATCAAGAGCTTTAGCTTTGGGGATTTTGCGTTGTTTAGCTCCTGATATTGCCATATGATGCTTTACCTATAAAATTCAAATTGTTTCTTAATGCTAATATTAGTCAATATATAACAGAATAGTAGTGCAATGGGTTATCTTATGCAGAAGTTACTCGGTTTATTTCGGCTAGACTCGTAACGCCTTGATGTGCCTTTTGTAAGCCTGATTGACGTAAGTTATTGTACCCCTCTTTTTGACACTGTTGAGCAATATCCATAGAGTTTCCACCTTCCATAATAATAGAAGACATTTTTTCACTGATTTTGATGACCTCATAAATACCGACCCGACCTTTATAACCGCCGGTACATTGTGCGCAGCCAACAGGTTTGAATAACTTAATTTCATGCAGCTGCTCAGCGGTAAAACCCTGCTTTTCAAGTTCAGGGGCAGGAATTATATCTTCAACTTTACAGTGGGCACATAAGCGTCTTGCTAGACGTTGGGCAATAATAATACTCACCGAACTTGCCACGTTATAGGAAGGAACCCCCATATTCAGTAATCGAGTCAGAGTTTCCGCCGCTGAATTTGTATGCAAAGTAGATAAAACCAAATGACCTGTTTGAGCCGCTTTTATGGCAATCTCAGCAGTTTCCAGATCGCGAATTTCCCCAACCATCACAATATCGGGATCTTGACGAAGAAAAGAGCGTAGAGCATTTGGGAAGGTTAGCCCCGCACGAACATTTATTTGTACTTGATTAATACCATCTAAGTTTATTTCTACCGGATCTTCCGCAGTCGATATGTTACGTTCGTCGGTATTAAGAATATTTAACCCGGTGTAAAGAGAGACCGTTTTTCCTGAGCCAGTGGGCCCTGTTACCAGTATCATTCCTTGGGGCTGCTCTAAAGCTTCCATATAAATTTGTTTTTGTGCAGGCTCATATCCCAGCATTTCGATGCCTAGCATGGCACTGGAAGAGTCAAGTATACGCATAACGACTTTTTCACCCCACATAGTGGGTAGCGTTGACACACGAAAATCTATAGATTTCTTCTTTGATAAGGCTAATTTGATACGACCATCTTGAGGTACTCGTCTTTCGGCTATATCGAGCTTTGACATTACTTTCAAGCGAGCAGCCATGCGAGAGGCTAGCGACACCGGCGGTTTTGCCATCTCAGTTAAAATGCCGTCTACACGAAAACGAATACGATAAGATTTTTCGTAAGGTTCAAAATGTAAATCTGAAGCCCCTTTACGAATGGCGTCAAGTAATATTTTATTAATATAGACAACAATGGGCGCATCTTCTTTATCTGCCGAAACAACGTCATCTTCTTGGCGCTCCTCTTGAACATCGATACCTGACAGTTCTTCGGCATCAATGTCAGAAATATCGAGGGTATCACTCTCTTCTTCAAGAATTTTATCAATAAATATTTGTAAATTTTTATCATTAGTCAGCACTAATTCTGTCGGAAATCCCGTGTTAAATTGTATATCTTCTAATGCATCTACATTAGTGGGGTCAGACATCGCAACGAATAACACCTTACCGCGCAAAAATAGGGGCACAGCATTATGTTTGCGAATTAATTTTTCGTTGCGAATGCCATCGGGGATCATGGCAGTGTCAAAAGCGTTTAAATCTATGAGTGGGTAGCCAAAACTATGAGAGAGTATTTTGGCAATATTTTCTGCGTTTACGTTATTATCTTCAATAAGAAAGCGAATGAAAGGTTTTGATTGTTTAAGGAAGTCAACACTTATGGTATCAACCATCTTACTGGCGACAATGTTATGTTTTAAAAGTGCAGTTAACACACTTGATTGTCTGTGATGTCCTTTCATTATTACCTTTTAGCTTTATGGGTACATAATGTATATGTACATTATGTATTTACTCATAATGTTTACAAAAAGTATAGCTAAATTCATCTTGAGTTTCGTAAAAGGAATAGTTGAAAATATTAAGTATAAAAAAAGCCCCTACTATTAGGAGTAGGGGCTTTACAATATGTAATTAGGTAATACTACTTACACCAGCCTTTAGCTGCACAAGTGCCAGTTTGACCCCAAACTAGCTTACCTGATGCGGCTGCAACAGGAGTAATAATATATGTTAGGCTATCTACATCAGTAGTACCTGTAGCGGTTATAACGCCAGCAGAAGTTGCTAGAGATGCTACATAACCTTCAGCAGTAGTGATATCTGCAGGGATACCAAATGCACCAGCTGTACAGCCAGTTAAGACACCTTCGGTTTGATAACAAATTTCAATAGCAGTTTTAGCTGCGCCTGACGCAGTAACTACCTCAGAAAATTTAGCTTTCTTTGTATAATCTTGATAAGCAGGTAATGCAACCGCTGCTAAAATACCAATAATCGCTACAACGATCATTAATTCAATTAGGGTAAAACCCTTTGCTTTATTTAAAGATTTATTGCTTAAAGATTTCAAATTTTTCATAATATCAATTTCCATACATAATTACGGGGGCTGAATTCATCTTGCGACAAAAATACGAAAATGTAAAACTTTGTGACACTTTTTTTGTCTTTTATTTTTTTTTAGTTAAAAGTTGTTAGTTATTAACGACTTTTTAACTTATTTTATTCTTATTAATGACTAAACGAATCGCATAGACAGGTCGATAGCGGTGACATGTTTGGTTAACGCGCCAACTGAAATGAAATCAACACCTGCTTTTGCGTAGCTTTTTAAGGTTTCAATGGTCATATTACCTGACACTTCTAATTTGGTCTTCCCTTGGGATATTTTAGCCGTCGCTTCTACGGCTTGTTCAATCATTTCATGGTTGAAATTATCAAGCATAATAATATCGCTACCCGCATTTAGCGCTTGATTGAGTTCGTCTATACTTTCTACTTCAACTTCAACAACTTTGTTAGGATGATTTTTTCGTGCCGTTTTAATCGATTTTTCAATGCCACCACAAGCGGCTATGTGATTTTCTTTAATTAAAAATGCGTCAAATAAACCGATACGATGATTAACACCGCCACCACATTTCACTGCATATTTTTGCGCACTACGTAAACCAGGCATTGTTTTACGTGTATCAAGTAATTTAGTGTTACTAGAAGATAATTCTTGAACATATTGGCTGGTTAACGTTGCAGTCCCTGAAAGCGACTGTAAAAAGTTTAAAGCGGTGCGCTCGCCCGTTAGTAGAATACGAGCATTGCCGGATAATTCAAATAACGTGCTGTTTGCTTTAACACTTTCGCCGTCGTTCACAAACCAAGTGATGTTAGTTTGCGTGTTATAAATTGCATCGAGTTGTGTAAATACTTCATTCACCCAGGCAACACCACAAATAATGCAATCTTCACGGGTAATAACCTGAGCAACCGCTATGTTTTTCGCTGGAATCAATTCAGCGGTAATATCTTGACTATTTTTTAAAGTGTCTGCGTTATCAACGCCTAAATCTTCACATAATGCCCAAGAAACGGTTTTTTTTATGTCGTGTTGTAATTGCACAGATAGCATTGAATTTTGTTCTCTTGTTTGTAAATAATGGATAAGCTTTTTAATTGGTCTTTTATAACAAGTAAATCACAGTGGATAGATCATTGTTCGCGTAAAATAAGTTGCTTACCTATTTGACTGAATTCTACCCTTTTTAATGCACTCATGCCCAATAGAATTTGATCTGATTGCATACTAGGGTTGATGTGAGCGCTGACATCATACAAATAAATATTGCCTATACTGAGCTGTTGTAATTTTGTTGGATACACAGTAATACTGCCATTCGCCGTGTTCACCCTCGACTTCCCATAACCCTTAAGTTGTAATTTCTCTGCAACATGAGCAGGTATTGACACTTGTGTTGCTCCTGTATCAAGTAGGAAAACAACCGGTATCTCGTTAATTTCACCATGTACAACATAATGGCCTTGTCGATTCTGTCGTAATTTAACCTCGGCTTTACCTTGTGTATTCAAACTGATTTGTGGGTCTTTATTAGGATCCCATTGTTTATCAAGCACATCTTGAAAAAAAAATACGAGTAAAGCCAACGCAAATATCCAGGCTATCCAAATAAATGTTTTTCCCATTTTGTTTGTCGGATCAATTTCAGTCATACTCTCTACACAGCACTTCAACATTTAATAATAATGCTATTGTATGACGAAAGACTTTAAAAATAAATTATCAACCAGACAAAACAATGATATGCCTATTATTAATGGTTGGCTTATTAATGAAGAACAACAAAAATCACCTCATTTTAGTGTACGTGATAAAAATGAAATAATTCATTTATTGGTCATACATAATATATCTTTGCCGCCAAATCATTTTGGAGGTGGTTATATTACCGACTTTTTTTTAGGAAAACTGGACCCAAACGCGCACCCCTATTTTGAAGGAATTGCTCAATTAAGCGTTTCAGCGCATTGTCTTATCACCAGAGAAGGGCAAATTATTCAGTATGTTTCATTCGATGATAAAGCTTGGCATGCAGGGGTCTCTTCATATCAAGAGATAGAAAACTGTAATGACTTTTCTATCGGTATCGAATTGGAAGGCGCAGATAATATTGTTTACACACCACTACAATATCAGGCTTTGGCACATTTAACGCAAACACTACAACGAAGTTATCCTGATATCATCGATAATATCGTGGGCCATAGTGATATTGCCCCAGGAAGAAAAACAGACCCAGGTGACGCGTTTAATTGGGAACATTTTTATCATTGTTTAAAGTCTAGTTAATTCAATGGCAAAAGGTATATAATCATTTCAAAAGCGTATTATAAAATTAGGAAAATTTAATGAGTCTTATCAGCTTACTTATTGCATTGGTCGCAGAACGTTACCTGTCAACATCGGTGTGGCAGTTTAAAACTTACTTCGATGCTTATGTTAGCTTATTTAAAAGCTCAAAGTTAATGCATTTAGCCAAGCAATCAATTGTATCGCAGCTTATATTCATTACCATACCTGTAGTGGTTTGTGATTTATTAATCGAACTTGTTGATGATGGATTACTTTATTTAGTTTTATCGACAATCATATTAATTGTTTGTTTTGGTTGTGTAAAAACCCGCCAATGCTATAAAGATTATTTAATGTCAGCCTTTCGTGGTGAATCGACTTTGTGCGAACTCCACCATTGCCAATTACAACAAGATACTGGCAGTGCGCCAATGAGTTTTGGGCAGCTATTGGTATGGTTAAATTACCGCTATTTCATTGCAATTATGATTTTCTTTGTCATTTTTGGACCTGCAGGCGCATTATTTTATCGTTTATTGGTCACCATGAATGAAACGCCTGAAGCGCTCGATATAAAAAGTACCCAAGATGAAGCAGAAGCTGACACCGAGAATGATGATGTTAATGTTACTACTGAAACTTATGCTGCAGTTAACGCTGAAGACCATTCAACAAATTCAAGTGAGAGAGTTGATACGCCTCTATTGAAAGATATTTTATTCTGGGTTGATTGGTTACCTGTACGTATTGTCGCTTTTGGTTATATGTTGGTTGGGCATTTTTCAAAAGCAATGCCAGTATGGCTAGAAAATTTATTTGACATTAAAAAACAACCTAATCAAATACTTACTAGTGTTGCGCAAAAGTCTGAAGACTTTATGGTTGACCCGGATGATTGCACCGCAGAACCTTGTTTATTAGTGAGGTTAGCAAAACGCACATTATTGTTATGTTTAGCGGCAATCGCAATACTCATATTAACGGGTATTCTTAACTAGTATTAATTGTTTGGTTGTTCGACTTCTTTAAAAAGCCTTATTTATAATGAGGCTTTTTATATTGGGGGAGGCGAATGGTTTATCCCGCTTTCTTGAAGCGTGTTTTTCTTTTAGTTTTGCGTTTAAAGGGCACTTTTGGAAGTTGCTCAAAAGACTGTTGCTCTGCTTGAGCCACCATCCCCTTTAAAGTAGCCGTTAATGGCGTGATAAAACTTTGATAATTACTTCTGCGTTCACTTATATCATTTAGCGTTGCTTCCCATTGTGCGGTCATATCTGGGGTCGTGGCCATTTTAGGTAAAGCGTTAATAAGTGAAGTGCCAATTTCTGTTGCTGTTATATTTTTACCAATCCTTTGTAAGAACCCTCGTTTGAACAGTAAATCAATAATACCTGCTCGAGTCGCTTCAGTGCCTAAACCATCAGTTTCCTTGAGAATTTTTTTAATGTTGGTATTTTGCACAAAACGAGCAATACCTGTCATTGCACTGAGTAGTGAAGCGTCATTGTAGGCTTTCGGGGCTATTGTTACCTTTTCAGCAATGAACCCTTGTTTACAATGTAACATCTCACCTTGCTTTAATGTTGGTAAAAGCTGTTCTGAAAATGAATCATGCTCGCTGTTCGGTTGTGCACTGTTTTTAGATTTACTTGATTGAAACATGATTTTCCAACCTATTTGCTGTTGCACTTTAGCATTAACGGTAAACTTTCCTTGCGCTATATCAAGTTCTACCTGCGTTTGTTGGTAAAGATAAGGAGGATAAAACTGTGCGAGGTATTGACGTACAATTAGCTGATAAACATTTTTTTCAAAAGAGTTAAGCGTAATGTTATTTGCTGATTTTTCAGTGGGAATAATGGCGTGATGCGCACTCACTTTACTATTATTCCAAGCCTTACTTTTAATTTTACTGTCGGCATTTTTAGCAAAGTCAGCATACTTATCGTTGGAATCCGATAAAATCTTAATAATCGAATTAGCTTGTTGGTGATGTTCTACTGGTAAGTATCGACAGTCTGATCTGGGGTAGGTGATGAGCTTATTTTTTTCATATAAGGCCTGACAAACATCAAGCACTAATTTTGCATTCATTGAAAATTGCTTAGCGGCATCAATTTGTAATGTTGACAAATTGTAAGGGAGTGCAGCAAATTGTTTTTTGTCTTGCTCAGTGATCAAGGTCACTTTGGCTGGTTTATCTGTGATGCGGCCAACAACGTTTTCGGCGAGTGCTTTGTTAGTGATTTTTTTATTATCATCCATATAGGGAGCACAAGCATCGCTTGGCTGCCATTTTGCGGTAAATTTTTCACCTATTGGCGTGATGATCTTTGCATAGACATCGAAATAATCATGAGGGATGAATTGGGCGATTTGACGATCTTTTTCTACGACTAAACCCAAAAGTGGTGTTTGAACACGACCCACAGAAAGTACACCATTAAAACCAACTTTTTGACCTTGTAAGGTATATGCACGAGTAAGGTTTATGCCGTATAGCCAATCTGCACGAGAACGAGCCAGTGCTGAAATAGATAATGGCATAAAATCTTGATTACTTTGCAATGAGTTAAGTGATCTTTTAACAGCAGGTAAATTTAAGTCACTGATCAGTAAACGCTTAACTTGCTGTTTTTTAGCCTTAGGTACTTTTAAAAAATCAATGACTTCATCCACCAATAATTGTCCTTCACGGTTAACATGAAATATATAACATTGACTATTTACAGACAATAAGTATGTTTGACAAACTATGTAGGTATAGTCAAATAAATTGTTGTTTAGGCATGTTTAAATCAACTATTAACAAAGTTATATAATTAGAATTATCGATATATAAGGATCAGCTTTATGATTATATAGTGGGCATAGTTTTAATATTTCTATAGTTCCTTAAGTCACAAAGCGAGACAGGTTATAACGAACCAAGTACCACCTTAAATGGTTTATTTCAGATCTTAGGATCAAATACCACTATAGGTTTAGCCTAAAATAGACAACTTTACTAAGTGTAATGGTCTAATGAAACTATAGAGGTTTATAGCTTAAAATATGTAAAACCTAAGGTATCAAAATGACTAGAAAGCAAAAAATAACAATCAGTCCTGCGCAGAAACTTGAATATGCGAAATTAATGGATAAAAAAACTACACTTACAAACAAATTCAAACGATGTCCGGTGCTTGTTCTTTGTAAGTGTATAGCTAACGATTTACTAAAACATGAATTTTAAAATAAACAGATTTTTATTTCTACTCACGAAAACTATAACATCTAGTTACTTCAGATATAAATTTAGTAAAGCAGGGGTTTAGAGCAAGAAAGAATTAACTTTAAAGAGTTAATCCGATTAGCCGCTAATATTTAAATCAATCATGAAAATTATTGTACTTCCCATACATGTGGTAATGCTCACAAAGAATTCTAATAGGTCTTAACATCGTGTTGTAGATATAAAAGAAAAAAGATATTAATACCAAACCACCAGCGCAGGCAGTTAAATAGATTGCGAGGGTTTTATTAGGGCTGAAAAATAGCACTACAAAAAAAGCGGCAAATAGAGTAAGTTGTATAGCCGAGAAGAAAGCGTTTAACCAAAAGAAAATAGGTAATGTTGTTACTTTTATTTTCGATGATTTTACTGAGATAAAACCATTTACATATAATGTTTTTAGCTCTTTTGTCGTTATTTTCCAAATTTCGGTAAATGATTTAAGTTGCTCTCGTTTATATTGAGAATTAATAAACTTCAAACCATCTAATTCAATCCCCTTTGGATCTGACTGTTTTAAAACTATCATGCCTTGTCCTCTTACTGTATTAAATAACCTACGGTTTATTATTCTTTTTCATGATACCTAATAGTGGGTCTACGGGGTTATTAATAATATCTAACACCGCAGACTCAATTATTTTTTCATATAGATTTTCATTAATAGGAGTATCCAAGAAAAGGACATATAACTTATGGATAATGTCGATGTCTTTATTAACTTGCTCACCATCGTATAAATAACTCAAATTAAGGTTGTTATCTAATTGTGTAGTTACGGATGGACACATTACTGTGAGTGCATTTTTGGCTTCTATATTTCCTGACAAAGCAGCTTTTACAAGATCAACCCTTAAAGCAATAGTCTTAAATAAGTCAGTGTTAATTTTATATTCTTCTTTAAAATCGCCTTCGCCAAAAAGTAACCAATCAATACTTACATTAAAGTTTTTCTTAATTCTGATCAGTATATCCGTACCTGGTTTTTTGACCCCCCTGATTAGGTCGCTAACAAAACTTGGGGATGCACTCAATCTGTTAGCAAAATCGCCTTGGTTTAAATTATTGAATTTAATTAATAACAATAACCTAGTACCAAACTCATCTATTTTAAAATCTGACATTGACATTATCACTCTCTAGAGTATAAATTAAACCAAAAGTTAATGTTAATTACTTATCTGGTAATGATATTAACTAAAATTTATTGATATTAATAGTAAAAGGTAAAGTCTGTGGATGCTGCTGAAATTAACTTTAAGTTGAGTAAAGTTGGATATAAGCAAAGTGATATAGCAAAAGAACTAAAGTGCTCACAGAGCCTTGTGAATAATGTCATTCATAACCGTTCAAGTAGCTATAGCGTTGCTAAATTTATATCAACGTTAATATCTGAACCGATTGAAATGTTATTCCCTGAAAGGTATATATTTAAGCCGAGGAAATAAAATGTAGAAATTTAATTTAGAAGATAAATAGTTAGAACAAACTGAAACCAAGCTCTAACTTGATTCCAGTCTGAATTTGTCAAGAACTTGGACAGCTAATGACCAATTCATTGTTCTATTTTATCCGCGTACTGTCAAGTATACGGAGGCAATACTGTAACTACAGATTAGCGAGTAACAATGAATACTTTAAAACAACAACGAATTATATACCTGCCAGAGTTTAAATATATTGATTCGGAGGTGACACTACAACCAACAAAAGAGACAAGTCAAAAAGTTAACGTCGAAAACAATAATGTATATTATATAACTGATAATAACTTTAATTCTGGAGAAGGTGACCAGTTTTATCACTTTCCTGTGATATTAAATAAAGACGGATGTATGTGGTATGAAGCTAACCACTTTTTACTTAAAATATCTTTGAATAATCACTTTAACTATTCGCCTCAAAAAATAGCACGTTTAGCTTCAAGGTTACTAGATTACAAAATATGGAGTGAAGATAATTATATCGATATTTATGACTTTTCAGCTTTACGAGCAAAAAATAGACCTACCTATCGCTATTTTCAATACCTAATGGAACAAGGGCTATCAGCAGGAAATATTAATCAACGTACATCTTTAATCTATAAGTTTACTCATGAAAACCATTCTAAATATAACATTGATATTAATCGTATCGATCAAGTAACTGATGCTTTTATTAAATTTAAAAACCAATTTGGACAGAGTTTTGCTCAAAAAATAAAAACACGAAAGTTAACAAAAAGAATAACTAAGCGTAGTCGACCTAATACTAAAGTACTTGATGATGGAGAATCATTAAGGCCTTTAAGTAATGATGAGCAAAAAGAGTTAATTACGGCATTAAATAACCCTAGGTATTCGGTGGATGAAAGACTAATTTTTCAATTAGGTTTAGACACAGGGGCTCGTAAACAAACCATACTCACTCTTCGCTTAAAGCATGTTAAAGGTTTTAATCAAGATAAACTCTCTTCGGATGGTTACTTTAAAATCAATGTTGGTTTTGGTACTGATATCGATACTAAGTTTGATAAGCAGATCACACTACATATCTCTGAATCATTGGCAGAAAAGTTGAAAATATACGCCTTTAGCCAAAGTGCAGTGAAAAGACGACTTAAGTTTTTAAAAAAATCAGGCGATCTTTTTAACAATGAAGATGATGTTTATTTTTTTCTAGGAGAAAGAGGGGATTGTCGCTATATGGCTAAAAATGATCCTCGCTTTGATAAAACTAAAAATCCTCCGTCCGGTACCTCAATTCAAACAATTATTAATCGACTTTATAAGTACGATTTATCTAATAACTTCCCTATTGATTACAAATTTCATTGGAATAGAGCGTCATACGCTTTTAATTATTACCAGTATTTACAGCCATTAGTTGATAACAAAAAAATGTCTTATCGAGATCAAATTTATTGTATTCAAAATGCCCTTGGACATAGTAACCCAGAGACTACTGAAAATTATATTCGATATTTTATTGGTAATCATAAATTACTTGAGATGCAATCAAAGTGGGAGGATAGATTTTTTACTTTGTCTACGTTTGATAGGTTACTAAAGGAGGTAGCTTAATGACTTTATCGACTAGAGAAACAATAATCCTTTCAGTAGATGAGTATCTTAAAATTGATGTGATGGACTTTTCACAACTAAGGTTTATACATCCGTTAAAGCCAGATACGGGAAGGCCAATAGATATAGGCTCAATAGCTTATTCCATAAGACAAAGATCAAAAGACATTAACCAAATACATGTTGAACTACCAACGTTAGTTAATACTTCAACCTTTAGAAAAGAGCGATTATTTTTTCTATCTAATTTAAGTTGTGAATTAATAAAAAAGAGACCAGCAAGCATTCATAATCTCTTTCAGGTTGTGTTGAGAGTAATCGATTGGTTTGACAATAATAATTTTCAAGATTGTTTTCTCAGCCCTGAAAAATTACATGAAGCATATTTTGCATATACAAATTATTTAGTAGAGCGAGTATTAATTGAGGGGCATTTAGACTCTATTAACCCTCGATGTGCAAAAGATTACCAATGGGGATGCCGAAAAATAATTGCGTTAATATTTCCAGAAAAAGTCGAAAGCATAACCGCTGGAGTAAGAGCTTTAAGAGGAAAAAGTGAGCCATCACTACCAATTTCTAAGAATTATATTGAAAGGTATTGGAAAATAAATCATGAAATATTTATAAAATTTTCAGCACAATGTTTTAGTGATAAAGCTTTCCCACCATTAATTAAAGTGGAAGACATAAACAGCTATTATTATCCCTTTCACAGCAAAAACATCAGGCTAGATTCAATTCATACTATTAGACGTCAACTAACTTGTCCGGTCGGCGTCAATTAACTTGGCCGGTAC
>JASDWX010000034.1:22276-26032 GCA_041890515.1 Alteromonadaceae bacterium | reverse complement strand
GAACTACCACTCCGCTGCATAATCACTACAAACAACAACAAGTCGTTGAATGCGGCGGAGATAATACGGTTAAGACGAAGAGCAGTCAACCACTTTTTTAATATAATTAACTGGATGCACATTTGATGAACAATACGAAGGAATTCCATTCAAAAACGCTGTATTTATTTCAGTATTCATTGTTATTTTTTCTTTTTACGCCGAGATATAAAATAAAATATCAAGGCAAACAAGACTATTCCAAGGTTTGCAGCGCCAATAATCATATAAGTATGAAATTCTTTTTCTTTCGCTTCCACCTCTTGTGCTATTTTAGCTTCTTCAAATACTATTGCTAATTGTCTTGCATTTTCTTCTGCTAATTTCATTTGATCACTAATAGCACTTTCTGTACTCGGTAAAACGCCTTCACCACTAGCACCGATTGTCGGCATCAACAAACTATCTTTTCTCTCTGCATTAAAAGTAAATTGTGGTAATACTAAACGAAACTCTCGCCCCTTGATAGTTCGACCAAAGGCATTGACTTGTAATCGATGAATACCTGATTCAGTATATTCTATTTCATATACCCGCGAACTCCCTGAGCCTTCCACAATTGAAAATGGACTAACCTGCCGATCAGGTAAAATCACTTTCCCTTGGAATAATAAGCTATTCACGTCAACATAAGTGGGATCAATCGTGAAAGTAACACGATGTGACTGCCCTTCTTCTATAACAGCCTCTACGGAGAGAGTAACCGGTGTTTTCTGTAAAATAATTGGTTTTTGTCTTAACTCTCGAGTAGCCATAGGCATTTGAACATAATAAGTGGGTATCCATTCACCTGGGGCAAAATCAAGCACAAACTCCCCAGTGAATAAACCATCCTTAGCATACTCATCTAAATCTCGGCCATCATCACGAAATTGCGTAATTTTAACGGGTTCAGCACCAAAATTATCAAACGCAGAGTTATTCGTACTATAAAAATCAACATTTAAATTGAGAACCTCTCGAAAGAGTGGATCATCTATAGCAAGTTCACCATTGAACAATCGACCTTCAACCTTTAACGTTTCGCCTGAAAGGAGAATTTCAGGCAGAGGATCAACTTTAATAGTGACGTCTGTTACTACCATTATACGACTTTCAGGGACAATATCACCGATAGCCTGCCAAGGACCTGGCATTGGGTTTTTAATGGTGATGAGATCGAATGTACGATCATCAAACCATGTGACTTTATCTTCAGGCAGGTTATTGATTTTTAGCTTACTGCCATCAGGACGAACAAGTATGATGGGTTGAGTACCACTTTTTCGGTAAAATAAAAGGGTTATTTCTTCAAGCAGAGCATCTATTTTAAAACGATTATCAAAATAGGGTATTTGATTAGTAATATTATCTGACTTGTAATAATCCACTTTAGTTTGTTGCCCATAACTTTGTATAGAAATCAGAATACAAACTATAGACAGAAAAATTTTACTTTGAACTATTTGGGCCATATTGGCTCGCTCCCTTTATCAGCAACAACCGCTAATCTTTCATCATGCTTAATAAGTTCATCGGCAGAAGCTTGAATAACCTTTAATTTTCTTCTATCAGAAGATAGACGACGAATAGTATTACTATCGCCTGATTCACTCCCTGCTGATAAATTTAAGACTGACTGCTTTCGTGTCATCTCAATATAAACAAAGGCTAGAAGCTGAGCATCAATTAATGCACCGTGATAAGTTCGGTCAACAAGCTTATCAACACGATAAAAACGAGCTAAGTAATCAAGTGTCTTCGGTGAACCAAATTCATCTTTTGAAACATGTAATGTATCAATCACTGTACACATGTCTCGCGTTTTAGGAATATTGCGTTTTAGTAATGAGAATTCACTATCCATAAAACCGATATCAAATTTCGCGTTATGTATTACAAGACGAGCACCTTTGATAAATTCAATAAAGTCATCTGCGACTTTTGTAAACAGAGGTTTATCACGAAGAAAGTCATTGGTTAAACCATGAATATTTATAACTTCCTGATCCATTTCAAACAATGGGTTTATGTAAACATGAAAACTGCGACCTGTTAACTGGCGGTTGATCATCTCAACACAGCCTATTTCAACAATGCGGTGACCTTCTCTTGGGTTGATACCGGTTGTTTCTGTATCTAGAATAATTAATCGTTCATCGGATTGTACAGCTTGTTCATTATTCATTGTGATTTAATAACCTTTCTTTTTTTTTCAGGAAGAGTCTCTGGAAATTCAGCAATATTAATCGTAAACTTTTTACTGATATTTAGCATGATTATAAGCCCTCCAACAATAATAGCTTGAGTAATTAACCACGTTAATGACAATAAGTGCCAATAAAAAAATCCAGTGATACAGATAATAAAATCAAAAAGTAAGGCTAAAATAATAATAGCTTTAACATGCCTCCAAAAAAATTTTACCCAACTTTTCGCGTTTGGGCGACGCAAACTAAGTACAACAACAATAAAAAAACCTAAGGCCCCCGATCCTAGACTTAAATAGAACAACGATGTTTCAGGGTATATCCATTGAATGATACCAACCTTGTCTTTCATATTGGTTACCGACATCAACCAAACAACATAACCACGTAAAATGAATATCAATGATAAATAAACCCACTTAGATATTTTTAAACAGTCAAAATTGTCAAAGTCTTGCACAGAATAATTGGAATAATTATGTTTGTTCATTAATGCTTTTGACCTAACGTCTTTACTTTATTTATTCTTAAATATTCTTGAGCTGAAGTAATAGCTTTTACTGCTCTAGACCTAAATTCACGGTCAAATAGAGTGTAAACGACAAACAAGCTCGCAATGATAAATAATATAGGATGAAAAAACCAACACATTGCCGCTATAGAAAAATAATAGGAACGCAATCCATAATTATAAGAATGTGCCGCTTGGTCTTGAACAATAGCCATTTCTTTAGCATAAGCACGTAAGTTTTCATCTGTTCCTTTTTCATCATAAGGCGCAGCGCCAATCATCACATTTAAAAAGCCGTACTGACGCATAGACCAAGTAAATTGAAAAAATGACATAACAAAAATGAAGGCTAAAACACCCAACTTTAATTGAATCGCCGCATGATTTGGAAAGTCGGCATAAGGAATGGAACTAATCACCGCTTCTAAACGTTCTACTTGAGCAAATAACGTTAAAACACCCGCTAAAACGAGTAACGTCGTTGAAGCAAAAAAAGCGATATTTCTTTCTAAATTAGCGAGTAAGGCAGCTTCGCCAACACGTATATCCCGGGTCATCAACTCATTCATCCAATGAATTCTATGTTGATGTAAGCATCTGGCAATGCAAGTAGTATTTTTTGCTTTAACACGAGCAAACCAAGTGTAACCAATCCAACAGGTGACAAAGCACAGAAAAGCAAGAATATCGAGTAGAGTAAATGGCATAAGAGTGAGAAAATAAATAATGGTTTTTCTATTATGCAGTAGAATATTTATAGATTCGAGTTAAATTTTTTTCTAACAAGCGTGTGAAAGATGTTAGAAAAAACCATTGAACCTATTCCCTCCCCCAGTTGTCGTAATTCCTTTGACAGAAATTGTAACTTTGTTCACCATCGCCGTTAATCTTTATAGCTTAAGTTCATTATCGAAATCGTAGAATAAACTTTATGCAAACACTTAGTCGTTTTGGAGCACCAATGTTCACTGTCAAATTTAAGTATATTTTGACTATTTACACTTTATTATTCTAATT
>JASDWX010000034.1:0-22266 GCA_041890515.1 Alteromonadaceae bacterium | reverse complement strand
GTTTTGAAAGCGACAGCACAAGAGTCAACTGAAATTCCAAGAATTTCAGGAAAAATAACCATAGATGCCAAATTAGATGAAGAACAATGGCGTCATGCGAAAAAAATACTTATTAATAATATTACGCGTCCATACGACAATATTCCAAGTCATGTGCATACTGAAGCCTTATTGATGGAAGATGGCGGCACTTTTTACATCGCTTTTATTGCAGAAGATCCTGATCCAAGTCAAATAAGAGCTTTTTATCGTGACCGTGACAAGTCATGGGGTGATGACATCGTAGGAATAAAAATAGACACTTATAACGATCAGCGTTCAGCTTATCGATTTCTAGTGAATCCCTTAGGCTCTCAAATTGATGGTGTTGAAAATGAAGTAACCAAAAAAGAAAGCGATTCATGGGATGGTATTTGGGACAGTGCCGGCAAAATCAATGAGAAAGGCTATATCGTAGAAATGGCTTTGCCACTACGAATGCTTAATTTTACTGAAAAATCATCATTTCAAGATTGGGGTATTGAATTAATGCGCTTTTATCCAAGAAACGAATTTTTCCGTTTATCAAACATCAGACTCGAACGTGATAACAGCTGTGAACTTTGCCAGCTTCATACTGTTGAAGGTTTTTCAGGAGCAAAACAAGGTGATAACTTAACAGTCACCCCCTCGTTAGTGACCGGTATCAATGAGACTAAAAACGATCATGAAGATGATTGGCAAAGTAAAAAAAACACCGAAGCCAGTTTAGATGTTCGTTGGGGTATAACACCTGACTGGCTACTTAATACCACGATAAACCCTGATTTTTCAACTGTTGAAACAGATAACGCTCAATTAAACATTAATAACAATTTTGCATTATTCACCCAAGAAAAAAGACCTTTTTTCTTAGATAATGCTGATTATTTTGATTCAAATTATAATTTAATTTATACCCGAAATATTAATGCACCAAACTATGGTGCTAAATTAACGGGCCGAGAAAATAATCATACCTTCGGTTTATTTGTAACGGATGACGATAGTACTAATATATTAATCCCGGGTAATCGGGGATCTTCGATAGCAACGATTGAAGGTGAATCAAAAGCAAGCGCATTTCGCTATCGCTATAGTTACAATGAAAACATTACTATGGGAACGGTAAGCACAATAAGAACGGCTAAAGATTATCAAAATGTGGTTCATAGTTTAGGAACACGTATAAGAGTTTCAACGGCTGATGTATTTAAGTTTCAAGTTCTGCATTCAAATACTGAATACCCTAATGATTTATTCAAACAATTTTGTAATTCCGATGATCCTGATGATTGTGAAAAGCCCCCCGTAACAAACGCCTGTGAACATGAAGCTTCAGAGACACTTGAAGGAGAAGTTAAACAAAAAGCGTGTGTTTACAATGAACAAGTACTCCGCACAAATAAAGAAGATGAATTTAGTGGAAGCGCCTTTAAAACAAGTTATTCACACAATGACAGAGACTGGTACTACCGCGTTACGTATGACAAACAAAATGCAGGTTTTCGTGGTGACTTAGGGTTCATTCCTAATGTTGACTATAATAGATTTTCTATTGGTGGTGATAGAAAGTGGTATGCAAAACCTGGAGATTGGTGGACGAAATTTAAAATATATTCTGATTGGGATATCACCCACAATGATGACGATGAACTCATTGAAAAAGAGTTTGATATTAATGCTCAACTGAATTCGAGTATGAATTCATACTTCCGTCTTTCTTATTCAAACCGCGATTTAGTTGGCTTAAGGAAAGATAAAAGTAATATAGCTATTGATGGAAATACAACATTATTTACAGAAAATCAATTTTCACTGTTTGGTGAATTTAAACCAATATTAGGGTTATACATTAACAGTCGTGTTACCTATGGCGATGCTATCGATTATAGAAATAATCGTCTGGGTCGCACTAAACGATTTTTTTCAAGCGTTAACTGGAATATAGATAAACATTTAGAACTAAAGATAAAACATACTTTTAATCAATTAGATGCTGCTGGAGCCAATGTTTTTAACGCTAGGTTAACCGATTTCAGAGCAACATATCAGTTCAATGTGTTAAGTTTTCTGCGGTTTAGCTTCATTTATGAAAATACCAACAGAAATGCTTATAACTATATTTATAGTGCGCCGGCTGACATTACTGAGAATAGTAAAAACGTTACAACTGAATTGTTGTACGCCTATAAGTTGAATCCGCAAACAGTGTTTTATTTAGGTTATTCTGACAGTAGCTATACCGAAGAAGAATTCAGCGACTTAGACCAAAACCAGCGTAGTGTGTTTATGAAATTTAGCTACGCGTGGATAAAGTAATATAAACTGAAAATAAATTATCTAATTTAACGTAAAGTCGCCTTCTGGCGACTTTTTTTTGTTAACTGTTAATTAAACTAAAGTAACTAATGATTGTGATACCTGGTTTTTTTTGACACAATTTACTTGAGTAATCTTATATAAATAATAAAATATTACCGATGGAGATAAAATGTTGTTAAGAAATAGCTACAAAGCCCTAGTAGCTGGTTTGTTCTTACTAGTTTCACAAAATAGTTTTGCTGCAAAAGAGATTGGTGGACAAAAAACCAATGAAATCGATCATTTATCGATACCTTATGCTAAAAAACAAATAACGATTGATGGCGACATCACCGATGACGAGTGGTCACAAGCACTATCAATTGAACTAAATATTGTTAACAGTCCATGGAATAACAAACCAAGTCCTGTTAAAACTACAGCTAAAATTTTCGAAAACGGCGATACAATCTATATTTCCTTTATCGCCCAAGATCCTAACCCTGAAGAGATTCTTGCCTACTTAGGTGACCGAGATACACGACTCGAAGACGATGTCGTAGGTATCAAACTCGACACGTATAACAATCGCCGTTTAAGCTATGAGTTATTTGTTAACCCTTACGGCGCACAAATAGATCGCATAAAAAACGAATTGACTGGCGATGTAAATTCCGCTTGGGATGGAATGTGGCAGTCGTTTGGAAAAAGAACATCTACAGGTTATCAAGTAGAAATGGCCGTGCCGTACCATACATTAAATTTTGCCGACACCGATGAAGAAAAAACATGGGCGATTGAGTTTATTCGTCTTTACCCTAGAGATTCTCGCTTACGTATCTCTCATATCCCACTTGATCGAGACAATGATTGTTGGTTATGCCAAATTCCAGAAGCAAAAGGCTTTAAACACGCTAAAACGGGCAACAATGTGATGATTGCCCCCACAGTCGTTGCCAGTAAAAATGACACGCGTGATATTTATGACCCCAAAGATGATTTGCATGGCGATAACACCACTGAATCTGGTGTAGATTTACGCTGGGGAATAAATGCTAATACGTTATTAAACGTGACGGTAAATCCTGATTTCTCAACCGTTGAGTCTGATGCAGGGCAGCTAAGCGTCAATAAAACATATTCCCTCTTTTATCAAGAAGCTCGACCTTTCTTTGTTGAAAATTCTGACTACTTTTCTTCAAATTTTAATTTGGTGTATACACGAAATATTGCCGATCCTGATTATGGCGCAAAGTTAACAGGTACGAGTGACAGTCATACTTACGGTGCTTTTATCAGTCATGACACAGAAACCAATTTTATTGTGCCAGGGAATACTGGATCAAGTTTAAAATCTCTACAAGAAGAAAGTCATTCGGGTGCTTTTAAATATCGTTACGACTTTTCAGAAGACTTTTCTTTGGGCGCGATAAGTACGTTAAGAAAGTCTGATAGTTATGAAAATACGGTTGCTGGTGTAAATACCAAATACAAAGTGAACGACTCAAATGCAGTACTTGCTCAAGTAGTGCATTCAAAGAGTGATTACTCAATAACGCAGACTGATGAACTTTCTGATCAAGCTGTAAAGCTGAGTTATGAACATGATTCTGAATATTGGTCGGTAAACGCCGAACATCAGAGAATAGGTAAAGATTTTCGTGCTGATTTAGGTTTTATGCCCAAAGCTGATTATCAAGATAAGAGGCTTTTAGTTGATCGCTACTTTTATAGTGAAGGGGAGAGTTTTTGGCAAGAAGCTAAGTTATCTGGGCAATGGCAAATTAAGCACAATGAAAAGGGTGAATTACTTGAAAAGAGTTTAGCCTCAAGCTTCACCATTGACGGCCCTAAACTGTCAACATTCGATATCATGTTTACTTATGCTGATAAAATAGGTTTACGACATAATGAACTAAATGATTTGATTCATGACAGTACTGGTGACGTTTTTGATGATTCGATTGATGGCAACACTGATCGTTTCACCGAAAAATTAGTCACACTGTTTGCCTTCATGCAGCCAACAAGATATTTATACGGCGAACTCTATTTTTCCTTCGGTGAAAAAATAGATTACCAAAATAATCGTATTGCTGACTATCGAGAGTTTTATGCTAACACTCGCCTTAACCCTACTAGCCATTTAGAAATTGATTTTTCTTATACCTATGAAACCCTCGATTCTAAAAGTGCTAATGTTTATGATGCTAACTTGGTTGAATTAAGAGTCTCTTATCAATTTGACGTAAACAGCTACCTTAAACTGAATGTTGTTTACTCAGATGTTGATAAAAATCTTGATAACAACGTTTCAGCCTATTCAGAAACGAACAGCGATTTATCAACACAATTAATATATAGCTACAAACTCAACCCACAAACTGTGTTTTTCTTAGGTTATTCTGATATTAGTTATAGAGATGACAACTTAAAAGAATTAAGACGAGAAGAACGTACTTTATTTACAAAATTCAGCTACGCTTGGATGCCTTAATAGCTAACTAAGCAAGATAAAAGCTAAGTTTGATAGTACGGTTACCAAACTTAGTTTTTATTGATATCACATCTTTTCATGTGCTCAAACTTTGTTACATCAATAACTATTGTTGAAGATATTTTATCGTGAATAGCTTGGCGATTTGGATCCCAGTAAATTTGTAAAAAACCTAATAAGCCTGTCGCTAATCCTGCCCCATATCCACCATATCGACCAAAACTATCCCACACAGATAATTTAGTGCCGTCTAATTGGACAACACGTATCTTAAAAAATTTCTTACCTGGCGTTTGTCCGTTCCAAATAGAGGTTAATACCGTAAAATAAAAAGCAGCCCAACCAAAGCCCAACCCTAAATCTTCAATAACACCTCTCATCCATTCAGCCCCTTTATACCCAAAAGCGTTTTTATCTTCTTGTGGTTTTGGTTCTTCGGCTGGTTCTAACCTACCTAACCTTTCACCGCTTTTAATATTTTTAGAGCTTTCAGCTAAATCCTCAGAAACGATTTTTGCTTTAAATAGTAAATATTCACTGAAAAAGTATTGCTCTAATATTTTTCTAGCCTCTTTATTAAGCTTATGTTTTTCATCAACGGTTGCCACCATAGTTTCAACTAAAGTTTTAACAGTTTCATTATTTCGGGTAAATGTTGGAAGCTGTTCAACAAAAGGTAATAACTCAGATTTCCAACAGGAGATATCTATACATGAACTTGCATTTATTTTTTGAAAAGTCTCTGTTGATAATGCACCTAAAGCAAGGCCATCTGACCAGTTTAATGAAAGTTCACCATTATCTGCCGCAGCAAGACTGTCAGAGGACGAGTCTTCAAACAAACGAGGCAGTGTATCAATCAATATGACAAAAATAATAAATGCGCCTAAAAGACGCAATGATATACGTTTAAGCTTTTTTAATTGTCCAATTTTATTACTGCTATTCGCATTGCCCATTCGATAAGACGTAATAGCAACCACAATCGCTAATAACTCACCAGGGGCTCCACTCAGAATAGCAATCAAAATAAAATCAATGAATAAGGCGAATCCTCTACGCCAAGGAACAGCTAAAGGAATGCCAAAAAGATTTTCATCAATTTTAAAAGCAAAAGGCGTGAGTATTTTCTTAGTTTCTTCTTCAGTCAAAAAACGATTATTAATAAAGCCTTTACCATTGGCATTGGCATTGGCATTCTCAGTATTCTCAGTATTCTCAGTATTCTGGGATTGAGTAACAGGTAAGTGACCGTTTTTATTTGACATATATTAAGCTTAATATTTAATAATAACTTGATAATATTAATGGAATTTTAATAAACTGCAAACAGTAAGTTACTCAATATCTACTCATTTCCTTTCGGCCATATTCTGCAGAAGCAATAACCGCTGTTGTTCTTGCTCAGAAGGTTGATAAGGTACTTCACTTAAGCTCGACAGTGCAAAACTTTTAATGACATATTCCTTAATAGCACTATCACCATATCTTGTAGGTTTACCAGGTGCAGGTGACATTAACTCGATTGAGAAAGTAGATAAATAAAAGGGTGTTTTCCTCCCTTGTAATACAGATTGATGCGCTTTTAAATCAACATGACTATCACCTTTATCAAGTTTTTCTTTACTGACTAAATGTGCAATAGGTTGGTGATTCGCATCAAATAAATTTGCCCGTATTCGATAAAGACCTTGTTCTCTTATCGTTAGGTTAGCTTTTAATACCATATCTGCATCTTGATTAAATACTGAATCAAAATATTCAAGTGTAGCAACAGAATCTACATATTTAAGGGCCAAAGCTATACTTACGTTTTTACCCTTTATAAATGTTTTTATCCTTGCTTGAAGTTGCGTTGGAAGATTTTGTTTCCCTTCAAATTGTGCATGCCAGTTAACTTCACCTTTTTCAAATACCCGGGTTAAGATCAACGCCCCTGTGGAGATGTCAACAAGTTGAAGTTCAGCATTATCAATATTTTCTCCTGCAAGCGTTGCTAAAACAGGTTCAGGGTAAACGTAACGATATTTTGATAATGATGCTATAACTTCGTTACCAGCATCATCTACAGGAATCGACTGTGGATTAAAATGGTTTGGTTTTAAACGGTCAAAGTCTATCTCTGTTAACGGTTGAGAGTAAGGTGGAAAGTTTAATTCTTCAGCATAAGCTTTAGCGATTAATGTTGCAGAGTCGTTTGAAGTAATCTTTTTTGTTTTAATCACTAACGGGAAGTTCTGTTTATTTTGTTTTACTGGCGGGCTTATTTTTTTTATCTCCGTTAGCTTTATCAATGGTTCATTAACCATGGTTATAGGTTGTTGCATTGATGGCCAAAACAGCCAGACAATAATGGCAATACTACTGATTCCTAACATTCGCTTTAAAAACGGATTGTTTTTCATACTCTTTTGCTTTCCTATTATAAGGACTGCTAGTTTTTCTTATTTAATGTCAAAAACCAACAGCCCTATGTATTTTATTTAGTTAGGAAGTGCGCCATATATTAGCATTGACATACTGTCATCACCTGAGTTTTCTACATAAAGATAATTACTTTTCCAAAGCCACCAACCAGTAGTTTCAGTATACGTATCAAAATGAATACTCTCCCCATATAACAGGCTCTCATGATTACTTGCAGCCGTGACTTTACCTTCTTGTTCAGGTTCAAGTAAGGAACCATGACTATAGGCTTCGCCCATTAACATTGGGTAATGATAAGGCATAAAACCTGAAACAGCATTGCCTTGATTTGAAATCTTACCATTGAAAGCAATATTCGCACTACAGCTGCCATATTTGCCTTGACGACTTCCACCACACGATGAGTGGGTACCAACAACACCGTCATCATGCCCTTGAATAAATGGGCTCGTAACGCCTAAGTATTCACTCGCATCACCCACAAAACGTAAGCGAGGGATCCGAGCATCAGGTAACGGGGCTAGTTGTCTAGCATTATTAACCTTCAAGTCGTTAAGAACGCCCATTTCATCCCCAAGATCACCTCCAAGCCAAGCTTCCAATGCAGCTTCTAATAAAAAAGACCAAGTTTCAGTCGCTTGGGCAACACTTACGGCTAAATCAGCAAGTTCGCTGCCACCACCAGCACCGGCTATATCAAATGTCGCGACAATATTAAGTGGTGATAATCCCGCATTTTCTAACCAATTTTCTTGATTATCTATAATATATCGCGCGACTAGATCTCCCGTAGAGTGAGTCACAAATATGCAACCAGGTGAACAAAAGTTACTCTCAGAAAAAGATTTTAACTTTGGCCAAAGGTAGTCAGTTGCTATCTTTCCTTCTATCCGCTCGTATGAAGGCCAGTCAATACGTGCATCACTTCGGTTGTTCCAATAGCCTTGCCAGTAGTTTTGACCACTCTGGGTAACATCACCGTCAACAATTAATTGCTGTGGTTGGAAACCATGGATAAGTACTATTTTATATTCTTTACTATATGCTGCCGTTGAATAAATTGTTAAATAGAGCACTGCAATGACAGCTACACTTTTGATAATATTCATTTATTTCCCCAATTATTTTTATAATTATTTTTGTTACGTCATATTTTTATTATTTGCCGTTAACTCATCGGACGTTCGACCAGTTAAGCGATAATAGATGAGAGTCTATTTATTATCCAACAGCTAACTATTTATAAAATAAATAATGAAAATAAATACGCCTTATTGTCATTACACAAGAACTGAAGAGTTAATTAATTATCATAAATAACAATTAGATGGATCCAGCACCATAAATCCCATCCCTGTTTCAGACGTTAATTACATCACAAAAAAGCCTTAAAGCACCTAAAAAATCGCTTCTATATTCTTTTTTTGCATATTAATTAACAAAATATCACTTCTTTTAATTCAATAAAGCGCTAACCTTGTTATATTAAAATAATTAAAGCTTTCTCAAGGATCTATCATGACCAAAATATTTGAAGATAACTCAACCTCTATAGGTAAAACACCACTTGTAAAACTTAATCGCGTAACAAAAGGTAATGTTTTTGCTAAAATAGAATCAAGAAATCCAAGTGCTAGTATTAAATGTCGTATTGGCGCCAACATGATCTGGGATGCGGAGAAAAAGGGTTTATTGACTGCCGGTAAAGAAATAGTAGAACCTACCAGTGGTAACACAGGTATAGCCCTTGCTTTTGTTGCTGCAGCTAGAGGCTACGGCATAACATTAACTATGCCGCATACGATGAGTTTAGAGCGAAGAAAGTTATTGACCGCTTTAGGGGCTAAGCTTGAATTAACAGATGGCGCTAAAGGGATGAACGGCGCTATCGCTAAAGCACAAGAAATTAAAGATTCAGACCCAGATAAATATGTTTTATTGGGTCAATTCGATAATCCTGCCAACCCTGAAATTCATGAAAAAACAACAGGGCCAGAGATTTGGGAAGATACCGACGGTAGTATTGACATTTTCGTAGCGGGTGTGGGTACGGGGGGAACAATTACCGGTGTGAGCCGTTATATTAAAAATATCGCAGGTAAAAACATCATGTCTGTTGCTGTAGAGCCAACTGATTCTCCAGTTATCAGCCAAAAAATGGCAGGTGAAGAATTAAAGCCAGGCCCGCATAAAATCCAAGGTATTGGTGCAGGCTTTATTCCTGGAAACTTAGATTTAAGCATTATTGACGCGGTTGAAAAGGTAACTAACGATGAAGCGATGGCCATGTGCCATCGTCTTATGAAAGAAGAAGGTATTCTTGCTGGTATCTCTTCAGGTGCTGCTGTTGTTGCTGCAAAACGTTTAGCGGAAAATCCGGAAAATGAAGGTAAAAACATCGTTGTTATTTTAGCTAGCTCTGCAGAGCGTTACTTATCAAGTGCTTTGTTTAGTGAAGAATTTACAGATAAAGAACTTTTACAATAAGATTCAAAAAATGACATATTAAAAGACGCTTAGGCGTCTTTTTTTATATCGCTTTTCGTTTCATATATTGTGAATGAAATCTGCAATGGCTGGATGAATCAAATCACTGTGACTTAATGGCCCCATATGCCCGGTAGGGAAACGTTTATCCTCTACATTAGACAAACTATCTTTAATTTTATTGGATAATAAATGGCTTAGATCAGGACTATACTCCCCTGTCATCATTAACGTTTGGCAAGTAATACCGCTAAGATCTGCTAATGAGTAATTTTCTGACATTAAACCTTTAGAGTCTAATCTCACTTTAGGCATATCGTTCGCGATTGATGCTTGAACTTTTGGGGGTAGCGATTGAAAAAAACCCTCGTTATTCCAAAAATCAGTAAATATCTCTGCAGCTTGATGTGTGTTGTCAATATCTACTTTACGGGTAAATTCATCTGATAAAGCTCTAGCTTCACTTTCCTGTTCAAGTAAATGAAAAGCAACAGGCTCGTATAAAGATAGGCTTAATATTTTTTTAGGTTGTTCAACCGCTAGCTTTAATGCAATAGCCCCACCACAAGAATGCCCGACTAGATGAAATGGCTGATTTGGAGACACTGCACAAAGTACCTTTTCAATACGCTTAATTTCAACATCAAAATTATAATTCTGCTCATCAGTCACTTTATCTGCATTACCGTAACCTAGAATATCAACATTGATTACTAAAAAGTTAGGTTCAAGCAGTTTGACTAGCAGTTGCCATTGCCTGGCTGAACTCAGTGAACTATGAAGGAGTACAACAGGTATTCCTGCCCCTGAAACATAAATACCACTTTCTCTTGTTTTTGTCGTCATTGCAGGGTCTTAACTTTAAATAAAAAACATTATCAGCATAATCTTAAAAATGTCAAAATAAAATGACGGTGCGTATAAAAGTTTACAAAGTAAATCAATAAAAGTTAAACCTTTAGCTGACATTAAATTTTTTAATGTGATAAAAAATGGTTAACTCAAAATTTCACGACTTAACGTTTTCAAAATATAGTGTGGATAAACGATAAAATTAAAATAATAAAGAGTCTTCATGGATATTAATTTTCAAGGTAAAAATGCGTTGGTTTGCGGTTCAAGTCAAGGTATTGGTAGGGCTTGCGCAATAGAGCTTGCTAATTTAGGCGCAAATATCACGCTATTTTCACGTAATAAAACAGCACTAGAACAGGTCCAAGCAGAACTCAATACTGGGCAAGGTCAAAAACATCAAGTATTAGTCGCTGACTTCTCGAACACAGAACAAGTAAAAGAAGTGATCAACAGCCATGTAAACGCATCAGGTGGTTATGACATTTTAATTAACAATACCGGTGGACCAGCGCCAGGACCGGCAAACTTAGCCGGTGTGGATGAATTTATTAACGCTTTTAATTTACATTTAGTTTCTAACCATCACTTAGTTCAAGCACTAATTCCAAGTATGAAAGCAAAGCAATATGGCCGTATCATCAATGTTATTTCAACGTCAGTTAAGCAACCTCTTAATGGACTAGGTGTCTCTAATACCATTCGCGGTGCAGTAGCGAGTTGGGCAAAAACCTTAGCGAATGAACTAGGCGAGTTTGGTATTACCGTTAATAATGTATTACCCGGTGCAACAGCAACTGCTCGTTTAGATGCCATTATTTCGGGTAAAGCGAAGAAGCAGAATATTTCTATCGAACAAGCTACGATTAATGAGAAAGCGATAATACCCATGCGCCGATTTGCCAAGCCAGAAGAATTTGCTGCTGCCGCTGCTTTTCTAGCCTCGCCTGCAGCAGGTTACATCACCGGCATTAACTTACCTGTAGATGGCGGTAGAACCTCTTGTTTATAAAGTTTGCTTTAACATACATCATTAAGATGCGTAGTCATGACACGTTCAAGTAACATCATTGATAACTTTATTGATGGTGAATATCAAGCGCCGATCAATAATCATTATTTAGATAATTATGAACCTGCAACAGGCTTGGTGTATGGCAAAATTCCAAACAGTGATAATGAGGATGTTGAACAAGCCGTTGCCGCAGCTGAACGAGCACTGCCAGCATGGCGCGCTTTAGATTTAGAACAACGTGCTGACTACTTAATGGCTATTGCACAAGAGATTGAAAATCAGCTTGAACCTCTAGCGCTTGCCGAGGCAACTGACAATGGTAAACCGGTTGCTTTAGCGAGAATGGTAGACATTCCACGTGCAGCCAGTAACTTTAAATTTTTTGCCCATGCTTGTTCACAATTCGCCAGTGAATCTCACGCAATTGCCAATACGGCAATTAATTACACCTTGCGCCAACCTGTGGGTATTGTCGGCTGTATTTCCCCGTGGAATTTACCGCTGTATTTATTTACTTGGAAAATAGCACCCGCACTTGCAGCAGGTAATTGTGTCATTGCTAAACCCTCTGAAATCACCCCCAAAACGGCAGCAATGCTCGGCGCTATTTGTCAAAAAGTAGGCTTACCTAAAGGTGTTTTAAATATTTTACATGGTAAAGGCGTAAGTGTCGGCTCAGCGATATGTAATCATCCTAAAGTTAAAGCTATTTCATTTACTGGCGGCTCTGCAACAGGTGCCGCAATAGCAACACAGCTTGCACCAAAATTTAAAAAGCTATCGTTAGAGCTCGGCGGGAAAAATCCGGCATTAATTTTTGATGACTGTAATTTTGAAAATACCATTGAAGAAGTTTTCCGCGCCAGCTTTGCGAATCAAGGTCAAATTTGCTTATGTGCTTCACGTTTATATATTCAGCGGGGCATATATGAAAAATTCAAAAACGCATTAGTCGCAAAAGCACAAGCCCTTGTGCCACAAGACCCTTTGGTTAATGAAACAAAAATGGGCGCGATTGTCTCCAAAGACCATTTAGAAAAAGTACTCGGCTATATTGATTTAGCAAAACAAGAAGGTGGTACTATTTTAGCTGGTGGGGAGCAAGTTCAATTATCCGGTCGCTGTGAAAAAGGTTACTTTTTGCAGCCCACTATTTTAGAGGGCTTAAGTAATATCGCGAGTTGTAACCAACAAGAAATCTTTGGTCCTGTAATTACCTTACAAGTATTTGATACTGAGGAACAAGCCTTAGCACTTGCCAACGAGAGCCAGTATGGTTTAGCAGCCACAATCTGGACGCAAAACATTAATAGAGCGCATCTGCTGGCAGAGCAAATTAATACCGGTATTGTGTGGATCAATTGTTGGCTACTACGTGATTTACGAACGCCTTTTGGTGGTATGAATCATTCAGGTGTTGGCCGAGAAGGTGGTTTAGAAGCCATGCGATTTTTTACTGAACCCAAAAATGTATGTATAAAATACTCATAGGCTCAAACTAAGTAATGAACCAAATTTGTCATAAATTTAAATCTTCAGGAGCAATATTTGCCAGTGTATTAGGCTGCAAATGGACGCTTATTTAACCGGCTTTCTTCTGGAGTACGTTAGGGTATTTTTCGATAATTTCGACATCCCCTTACTCAGTCGTACTCAAATCTACATTCAATTGAAATAAATGAAGAACAAAGGTCTTTGATTGATTTTTGTCTACACTTATAACCATAAAAATATATTAATTACATCAGGATCCCTTATGAGCGATGTTAAAATTAAAGCGTCTTTGAACCCAAAAATAATCAACGCAGAACAAGCGCCAAAACCGGTAGGCTTATACCCTCACGCCCGACAAGTCGGCGACTTACTCTTTCTTTCCGGTGTTGGCCCAAGAAAAGCGGGTTGCAAAGATATCCCAGGGGTTGTACTTGACGAGCAAGGAAGAATTAAAAGTTACGATATTGAAGCACAGTGCCATAGTGTATTCACCAACATTCGACTAATTCTTGAAGCGTCAAATGCAAGCTGGATGGATTTGGTTGATGTCACGGTATTTTTAACCAATATGGATGACGACTTCACCACCTACAATCGTATTTACGCAGAATACTTTGCTGATAATCAACCTTGTCGCACCACGGTTGAAATTAACAAATTACCGACGCCCATTGCCATTGAACTTAAATGTATCGCTGCGTTGAATCAACATAAAAAGCCTCATACTAAAACGATGGGGGAATAGTCATGTCAACGTTGAAAAATAGCATCGCCATGCCTTTTAATTTACATGCTTGGATTGATGAGCATCGACATTTACTAAAACCTCCTGTTTGTAATAAACAAATTTTTGAACAGGACAACTTTATTGTCATGATCGTAGGCGGTCCTAATAATCGTACTGATTATCACTATAACGAAACCCCTGAATTGTTTTATCAAATTGAAGGCGAAATGGTACTTTCAGTCATTGATGGTTCGGTTGAAAACAATGATCATCATGATCCTGAAAACTTTCATGATATAAAAATTAAAGCCGGTGAGATATTCTTACTTCCGCCAAAAATGTTGCACTCGCCACAACGTTTTGAAAATAGCGTGGGCTTAGTGGTTGAACAAAAGCGGGCAAACAAACAAGAGGATGCACTTTATTGGTTTTGTCCAGACTGTAAAAGCCAACTCTACACAGAAGCTTTTTGTCTCGACAATATAGAAACAGACTTACCTAAAGTATTCACTCGTTTTTACGACACCCCCGTTAACTGCACATGTCTGAAATGCTGCATAACAGTGACCAAGGGGTAAGTTAATGAGTAATATATTCCCACAGTTTTTCGATGAGTTACTCAAAGCTATTTTGTTTAAATTCAAGGAAAAAATACGGAGCGTACAAGTGTACGTGAGTATTTTTAACACTGAAGTTAAGCAAAATAGCAAAGAGGAAACAACGAAATGTTAAAAATAGATATTCACACGCACATTCTTCCTAAAACGTGGCCGAACTTACGTGAAAAATACGGTTACGGGGGGTTTGTTAGTTTAGACCATCATAAATGTGGTTGTGCGCGAATGATGGTAGATGAGAAGTTTTTTCGTGAAATAGATCACAATTGCTGGGATCCCAGAGTTCGCCTTGACGACTGTCAAAAGCATCATGTAGATGTACAAGTGCTTTCAACCGTACCGGTGATGTTCAATTACTGGGCAAAGCCTAAAGATACTTTAGATTTATCGATGTATTTGAATGATCACATTGCCGGTATTGTTAACGATCACCCGAAGCGTTTTGTCGGTTTAGGCACCCTACCGATGCAATCGCCGGACCTTGCAATAAAAGAACTTGAACGCTGTATGAAAATTGGTTTAGCGGGCATTCAAATTGGTTCTCATATTAATGAATGGAACTTAGACCAAAAAGAGTTATTCCCCATTTTTGAAGCCGCACAAGATTTAGGTGCAGCTGTTTTTGTTCATCCATGGGACATGATGGCGAAAGAAAAAATGCCTAAGTATTGGCTACCATGGCTCGTTGGTATGCCAGCAGAGTCAAGTTTAGCGATATGCTCGATGATCTTTGGCGGCGTACTACAACGTTTACCTAAACTAAAAATAGCCTTTGCGCATGGTGGTGGTTCGTTTCCATCGACTATTGGTCGTATTGAACACGGTTTTAATGTTCGTCCTGACTTATGCGCGGTTGACTGCCCGATTAATCCTCGCGATTTTCTGCCACAGATTTACCTTGATTCATTAGTTCATGATGAATTAGCGCTGAAATATTTAGTCGATTTGATGGGGCCAGACAATATTGCCTTAGGTACTGATTACCCCTTTCCATTGGGTGAATTAGCACCTGGAAAGCTGATAGAGAATAGTCAATTTTCTGATGATATTAAAGAAAAGTTACTGCATGGTTCAGCGCTTAAATGGCTAGGGTTATCCAAAGAGCAGTTCTTATGAGCTTGAGCAACACTAAAGCTAACGTTAGCAGTAGCACGATAAAAATAACCATAGAACTTCAACGTGCTAGCTATCAAGTAAATATGGCAAGCTCATGGTCATTGGCTATTCCTGTTAACTTTAATCAACCAAGGCAACAGCCCAATCACTTTTCTGCCAATGCAGCGTTAGCCACCCCAATGCAAGCAGGTGGTTTTATTGGTGATACCAAACAAGGTGGCAGTTGTAATGTAAATGAATTAACGATTAATCCGCATTGCAACGGTACGCATACTGAGTCTATCGCACATATTTGTGATTTTTCGGTGGGCGACAATCAAGAAAAAGCTGAAAAGAATAAAAATGGCGTCCTAACGTTAGCACAACTTAACTTACCTGCGTTGATGCCCTGTGCTGTAATTTCAATAACACCCGAGTTAGCAATAACAGCAGCTGAAAATTATAGCCCTGAATTTTATAAACATGATTTAATTATCAGCCAATCAGCACTTAAACATGCACTTGCTTCTTATAACAATGAGCAACTACAAGCTTTAGTTATTCGAAGTTTGCCAAATAGCACCAGCAAACAACAACAATTTTATAATAGTGAGAATCAACCTGCCTTTTTCAGTCGTGAAGCCATTTTATATTTAAATGAACGTGGTGTTGAACACCTCGTAGTTGATCTGCCATCAATTGACCGCTTACATGATGAAGGTTTAATGACTTGTCATCATCTATTTTGGCACGTTGAGGAAGGCAGTCATCAAATTAACGAAAATAGCTTAGTGAATAAGACAATTACCGAAATGGCGTTTATTGATGATGAAATCCCTGATGACTTTTATTTTATCAATATTCAAACACCTGCATTTCATAATGATGCAGCACCAAGTCGCCCCATCCTATTTTCAATAAAAGAATTTACAGCTAAAGAAATGAGTAAATAATTTATGACTATTACTAATAAAATAATAAAAAATAATAAAAAAACATTGGCATACGCCCAAGACCTAGATCTTAATGATCCATTAGCCAAAATACGCGACCAATTTGCCATTCCTAAACAAGCGAACGGTGAAGATGAATACTACTTCACCGGAAATTCTCTTGGTTTACAGCCGAAACTTGCCCGAGAGTACGTCATAGAATTACTCGATTCATGGGGACAGCGTGGTGTGAAAGGTCATTTTGAAGGTGACTTCCCTTGGATGCCCTATCATGAATTTTTAACCGAGCAATCAGCATTATTAGTGGGTGGAAATAATAAAGAAGTCATCATGATGAATTCGTTAACCGCTAATTTGCATTTCATGATGGTAAGTTTTTATCAGCCACAAGGTAAACGCACAAAAATACTGATTGAAGATCACGCATTTCCTTCTGATCATTACGCCGTAGAATCACAACTTAAACATCACAAACAAGATGTTAATGATAATATGCTGCTGTGGACACCAAAAGCAGGCGAAGCGCTTTTAAATCATCATGATTTATACCAAATGATTGAACAACAAGGCGATGAAATAGCACTGATATTATTACCCGGCGTTCAGTACTACACTGGCCAAGTGCTTGATATGAAAACCATCACCGAAAAAGCCCATGCTAAAGGTAGTATAGTCGGTTTTGACCTTGCTCATGCCGTGGGTAATATCGAAATGGAATTGCATAATTGGCAAGTTGACTTTGCATGTTGGTGTAGCTATAAATATTTGAACAGTGGTGCCGGCTCTGTTGCTGGTTGTTTTATTCATGAAACCCATAGCACTAATTCAAACAGTGAAACAAAAGTGAACCGCTTTGCTGGATGGTGGGGACACGACAAGTCAACCCGATTTAAAATGGAAAATAATTTTAAGCCTATTGCTACTGCTGAAGGTTGGCAATTATCAAACCCTCCCGTATTATCATTAGCGGCTATTCGCGGGTCACTTGATACCATAAAAATGGCAGGCGGGATCAGAGAGCTTCGCAAAAAATCAGTAAAGCTCACGCAATATATGACCGAATTAATCACCAGTGAACTCGGTGATAAAATTCGTATTATCACCCCCAGTAATGAAGCTGAACGCGGTTGTCAGTTATCTTTAATGATTAATGTTAAAGGCCTTGATGGCAAAGCTATGTTTAACGCATTAGAAGAAAATGGCGTAACCACCGATTGGCGTGAACCCAATGTTATTCGTGTTGCTCCTGTGCCACTTTATAATCAGTTCCAAGATATTTATCACTTTGTCCGACTTTTAAAGGAGTGTTTACAATGAGCGTAAATGTTATGTCTAAACCTGCCAATGAAACTAACATCACTGTAGCTGGAGCTGGTCCTATTGGCGCACTGCTTGCAATAATACTCGCTAGAAAAGGCTATAATATTAATTTATTTGAATCTCGCCCAGATTCTCGCCAGCATGATATATACCAAGGAAAATCGATTAACATTGCTCTATCAGACCGTGGTTGGTTAGCACTTGAAGCGGTTGGCATTGCTGAACAAGTGCGTAAAGAAGCGCTTCCTATGAAAAAACGTGTTATGCATGGCGTTGATGGAACGATAACAGAACAAGCTTATGGAAAAGACGACCAAGCTATTTGGTCGGTATCTCGCGCTGGCATTAATGAACAATTACTCAATTTAGCTGAAAAAGAAGTAAATGTAGCGTTACATTTTGAAAAACGACTTACCCATGTTGATTTTACTTCGGGTTGCGCATCTTTCAGCTTTGATGTGGCACAAAGTAAAGGTCATATTGAAATTGACGCTGATTATATTTTTGGTGCTGATGGTGCATTTTCAAAAGTGCGCCGCCTTGCCCAAGAAACGCCGCGTTTTAGCTATAGTCAATCTTTCATGCCTCAGTCTTATATCGAATTAACGATTCCAGCAAACGAAAACGAAACAGGGGATGCGCGCTTTAAAATGGAAAAAGAAGCCCTACATATTTGGCCAAGAAAAGATTTTATGCTTATCGCTTTACCCAAT
The DNA here is from genome assembly GCA_041890515.1 of Alteromonadaceae bacterium. Classification (GTDB taxonomy): domain Bacteria; phylum Pseudomonadota; class Gammaproteobacteria; order Enterobacterales; family Alteromonadaceae; genus Colwellia_A. The sequence continues at coordinate 3,747 of JASDWX010000034.1, read as the reverse complement.
CCTGATGGTTCGTTCACTTGTACATTATTTATGAATTATGAAAGTAAACATGAAGGGGAACATTCCTTTTGCAACTTAACAGAAAGAAGTCATGTCATTAAATTTTTCAACGAAAACTTTGCTGATGCAATGCCGATATTAGCAAACCCCATCGACGACTTTATGTCAAAGAAAGCTAGCCCACTATTTTTGGTTAAAGTAGACCCTTGGGTGATCAACAATAAAGTCGCATTAATTGGTGATGCTGCTCATGCAATGGTGCCTTATTACGGTCAAGGCATGAACTGTGGTTTTGAAGATTGCCGGGAGCTTGGTGAAATTATTGATCAATATAAAGGTCAATGGTCCGATATTTTTCCTGCTTATCAAAAACAGCGAAAAATAAATGCTGATGCTATTACTGAATTAGCTCAGCGTAATTTTGTTGAAATGAGTGAGCTCTCTGGTGAAAGTAATTTTCTATTACAGAAAAAAATTGAAGCTAAATTTCATCAGCTTCATCCTGAGCTTTGGGTGCCACTTTATTCTATGGTGACCTTTTGCCCACACTTGCCTTATTCGCAAGCATTAGCAATCGGTGATCAGCAAAAATTAATTATGACTGAAATAATGAAAATCCCCAACATAAATACATGCTGGGAAGACGACTTTATTTACCAAAAACTTCGACAACTTGTCTGTGCACAAGATAAAAACAAGGGAAATACCCATGTCTAATTCAGGCTGTCCTTTTAGTGGTGATCCAAACAAACGTGAGCTAGAACAAGATATCCATACCGATTTTAATAATGATATGTCATATGGTGATTACTTAAAACTAGACCAAGTATTATCTGCACAGCAACCCTTATCAAAAGAGCATGATGAAATGCTCTTTATAGTCATTCATCAAAGTAGTGAGCTTTGGCTAAAACTTGCTGGGCATGAACTCGAAAAAGCCGTGCAATGTTTACGTGAAAATGATTTTGGCCCAGCGTTTAAGGTTATCGCTCGCGTAAAACAAATATTCATACAGCTCACGCAATCGTGGAATATTTTATCGACACTTACCCCGAGCGATTACTTAAAATTTCGTGACGATTTAGGGCGTTCTTCTGGTTTTCAATCACATGGTTATCGAAAACTAGAATTTCTTCTGGGCAATAAAAATAGTGACATGTTGAAAGTTCACCCGCAAAAAAGTGATGCTCACCAAGAATTAGCATTATTGCTTAATAGCCCAAGCTTATACGACGAAGTGATTACTGCATTAGTAAAAGCTGGGTTTAGCATTGATGATTGCGTACTTAATAGAGATGTCACTCAAGCTTATCAAAGTAATGAAAGTGTCGTTAAAGCATGGCTAGTGGTATATCAACAACCTGATAAGTATTTTGAACTCTATGAACTTGCGGAAAAACTTGTGGATATAGAAGACTCATTTCAGCAATGGCGCTTTAAACATATGTATACCGTGCAACGTATTATAGGCTATAAAAAAGGCACAGGCGGTTCTTCTGGTGTCGGATTTTTGAAAAAAGCATTAGATGTGAGTTTCTTTCCTGAATTATTTGAGGTTAGAACACATTTATAACACCATTCTATTGATAGAGCTTAATAATCAACGTACTTATCCGTGATTAAGCTCTACGATACCAGTGATATAAAGCCTATGATGTCGTAAGCTCATTACACTTTCTGCAAAACATAAAATGTTAATATCACTGTATTGAAAACATAGAGTCATATTTTACCCCCTGCATTATAATTATTATCAAAATGCATCCATACGATTTTTATAATCAATTAAATATTATTTACTTGTTGGTTTTCAAATCATTTCATTTATTTTATGGAAATAAGGGGACAACGTTTACGAACAAGCTTAGTGGTCAAAGACAAGTGGTAGAGAAACAAAACAACATCAGAATTGATTACTGGCGTATTAATCAATTTGACAAAACCACAATAACCGCACTTAACTCTAAAATTAACCAGCAACTCAGCCAACTGCAAAACATAAGAAATCAAGTTGATGAACAATCAATTTCAGTAGGAAAAGCAATTAGTTATTATACTGAGACCAATAAATTATTATTAAGTATTTCAACCCTACTTTCTGAAATCAGTACTGATGCAGCTGTATCAAAATAGATTGTTGCCTACTATAATTTTATTCAAGGGAAAGAGCGTGCTGGTATCGAGCGTGCAGTATTAAATAATACCTTTATTTAAGATAAATTTCCTGAAGGCATGTTGGTGAAATTTATAAAGCTTGTGTCTGAAAAAAACACCTATATGTCAAACTTTACTGCTTTCGCAAATGCTGATAATAAAAACTTTTATCACCAACAATTAACTAATCCTGCGGTGACTGAAGTATTAAGGTTAAGAAAAGTAGCTTTAGAAAAATCAATTGACGGTAACTTTGGTATTGAAGCAATTTATTGGTTTGAGCAATCAACCAAACGTATTGGACTGTTTAAAAAAATAGAGTAAAGAATAAGCAATAGTTCACTCAGCCTAGTTGAACATAAAAATGATAGTTCATTTGCTTCTATGCTATTAAACAGTGTTGTATCCTCCGGGCTAATTATTTTATCATTATTATTAAGTTTTTATATTATTAAAGAACTTGCTATGCAGGTAGAAAATTTAATTTTTGTGATAAATAAAGTTCACTATGGCAACGACCTTACTATAAGAGCCAGCCATGTTTGTAAAAGTGAAATAGGACAAATCGCTCTTGCTTTAAACTTAATGTTAGATAAGTTTTCCGGTGCAATGCATGAGATATCAGCATCAAGCACTACTTTATCGACTTCAGCACAAGAAACTTTACAAACCTGTGAACATAATTTTCAATCAATGCTTACCCAACAGGAAGAAATTGGCTTAATTGCCACCGCTATTGAAGAATTATCAGCGACCATTAAAGAAGTCGCTAACAATACACAACTTAACGCAGATTCAGCAAAAAACACTAACAAACAAGATCAAAATGGCTTAAATATCATTCAAAAATCTTACCGTTCTATTGAAGAACTAGCGAAAGAAATAGCTAGTTTAGCGACGACACTACCAGATATATCTACAGCATTTAAAATTTAAACTTAATATAATGGGTATATGTTTTGTTGACTAAACTAAAGCACTTAATAATTAAGTGCTTATTTTATGGATCTAAAATTAAAAACTAATTTTTAACTGAGTTAACTTCTAGCTTACGGTTGCCATCTTTGTCACGTTTTTTGCGTGCTTTATCTGACTTCATTTGCATTTGTTGTTTTTGCAATGATGAAATATCTCGTGGCATAGGTTTACGAGGCATACGTTCGTCAGCCATTGCCGCTCTATATAGAAAACCCGCAAGAATAACTGAAGCTTGTTTTAAATCAGCTTCTACGACATGGTCAATCGAATCAATGTGGGTATGATGTAAACGAGAGCCATAATCTAACTTGTCTTGAATAAACTGGAAACCGGGTAAGCCAACATCATCAAAAGACTCATGGTCAGTACCACCGGTACTTTTATTCGTAACTGTACCTGTGCTTAGATCACTATAAGGACTAAACCAACTGCTAAATATTGATTTTGCCGCAACATTCCCCTCAGTAGAGATAACTCTGAAACGGCCACTGCCGTTATCCATCTTGAAATACACCGAGAACATTTCATGATCAGCCTTAGTTTCAATAGGCCAACCTTGGTCTTTCCATAGGTAACTTGGCAATGCTTGTTCATTCTTATCACTCAGTTTAGGAC
>JASDWX010000033.1:19862-26379 GCA_041890515.1 Alteromonadaceae bacterium | reverse complement strand
TGGATGCACTAATGCCTTGAAAGACAGGATGTCTGAGAAAGGCCATCCTGAACATAAAAAAACCGCATTTAAGCGGTTTTTTTATGTTTTTCAATAATGAGTTTTATCCCATTAAGGTATAGCTCAATAACTTAAAGTTTATCTGCGTTATCAGCTAAGTATGATGCAACACCTTCTGGAGAAGCTGTCATACCTTTATCACCTTTGTTCCAGCCAGCTGGACAAACTTCACCGTGATCTTGATGAAATTGTAATGCATCAACCATACGGATCATTTCATCAACATCGCGACCTAACGGTAAATCGTTAATTACTTGATGACGTACATTGCCTTCTTCATCAATTAAGAAAGAACCACGAAATGCAACACCAGCTTCAGGATGTTCAACGTCGTATGCTTTACAAATTTCATGTTTGGTATCAGCAACTAAAGTGTATTGAACTGGACCAATGCCACCTTCATTTACTGGAGTGTTACGCCATGCGTTATGTGAAAATTGTGAATCAATAGAAACACCGATAACTTCAACGCCACGGTTTTGAAATTCTTCCATACGGTGATCAAAAGCTAAAAGCTCTGATGGACATACAAAAGTAAAATCTAATGGGTAGAAGAATACTACGGCTTTTTTCCCTTTAATTGCTTCTGATAACGTAAAAGTATCAACGATTTCGCCCGTACCTAAAACAGCTGCTGCAGTAAAATCTGGTGCTGAACGACCAACTAATACACTCATTTCATTCTCCAATATTATTATTAAATTGATTTAAACCAAAAAACTGATATACACCTATTATTGAGACAATAAGGTCATTTTCAACTTATTTTCATCGTTTTTGATAAAAAAGTTAAATTCATCAGTTTTTTATGTGCGATTAAGCTTTTTCTTCAGGATTGTTTTTTTCTGCAGATTCTTTAATTAAGGCTTGCAATTCACCTTGTTGAAACATTTCCATAATAATGTCACAGCCACCGACTAATTCACCATCAACCCACAATTGTGGGAATGTTGGCCAGTCAGCATATTTTGGTAATTCAGCGCGAATATCTGGATTTTGTAGAATATCAACGTAAGCAAACTTTTCGCCACATTGCATTAATGCTTGTGAAGCTTGAGACGAAAAACCACAGTTCGGTAATTTAGGTGAGCCTTTCATAAATAGTAAGATGCTGTTTTCTGAAATCTGTTCTTTAATACGTTCAATAGTGTCCATGGAATACCTCTAAATGCGACCGAAACAGTGTCGACCTTTAATATAAAATTTAATGTTTATTGCTTTAATTAATGGAGTCAGTACTAAAATAATCAAGGCAATAAAAACTAAAAAGCATTATTTAGTCATATAAGTAATAACAAGCTTGATATTTACAGTGGCAAAACCTATATAAGTGAGTACACTATGCAAGCTTGAATAATACTTGACTAGTTTACTAGGTTTTAACTGAGTTTTAAATAAGAGCAAACAATTTCTTTATTTTTGCGCAAAAATAAAATTTCACAACCCATTTCTGGAGAAAATAATGGCTATTGAATTACCAGCATTACCCTATGCACAAGATGCACTTGTACCACACATTTCAGCTGAAACGCTTGAGTTTCACTACGGTAAGCATCACAACACTTATGTTGTAAAACTTAATGGATTAATTGAAGGTACTGAATTTGAAGGGAAGTCTTTAGAAGACATCGTAAAAACTTCATCTGCAGGCGTTTTCAATAATGCAGCACAAATTTGGAATCATACATTCTATTGGAACAGCTTAAGCCCTTCTGGTGGCGGCGAACCAACAGGTGCTTTAGCTGACGCAATTAATGCAAGCTTCGGCTCTTTCGCTGAATTTAAAACTAAATTCACTGACAGTGCAATCAACAACTTTGGTTCAAGCTGGACTTGGTTAGTTAAAAACGCTGATGGTAGTCTTGCGATTGTGAATACATCAAATGCTGCTACACCATTAACAGATGACAGTGTTACACCGTTACTCACTGTAGACTTGTGGGAACATGCTTACTACATTGATTACCGTAACCTTCGCCCAAGCTACATGGCAGGTTTCTGGGCATTAGCTAACTGGGATTTTGCTTCTGCAAATTTCGCTTAGTATAAAACGCGTTAATAAATAATTTTTAACTTGTTTGAAAAAAACCAGAGTCTACACTCTGGTTTTTTTATATGTAAAATTTAGCAATAAATTTTTGTATAGTTATCAATACTAAAAGCTTTTTTTTCATCGTTCCATTACAAAAAATTTCTTAATTACTCTCATATATTAAAAAATACCGTCTAAACTTAAACGTATACATACCCATTTCAATTGAAGATATCTGTGTATTTGAAGTAGGTATCGATAGTTCCCGGTCTTATTTGAGTGAGTTAAACCATATCGACATCTTTTACGATTAGTTTTACTCATCTGCAAATTTTTTCCTTCATGGAGGCAGTTATGAGTATTTTTAAGCATTTTCAATCACGTTACGATGAAGCTCAAGAAGAGAGCTTTAGTATTCAAGATTTTCTTAGTATTTGTCAAAAAGACAAACTCGCTTACGCCACCGCCTCAGAGCGATTATTACTCGCTATAGGTGATCCAGAGATGATAGATACCTCTGCTGAACCAACCTTAAGTCGTATATTTTCTAATCGTGTTATTGCTCGTTATCCTGCTTTTAAAGAATTTTATGGTATGGAAGAAGCTGTTGAACAAATTGTAGCTTATCTCAAACACGCCTCTCAAGGTCTAGAAGAACAAAAACAAATTCTCTATTTATTAGGACCTGTCGGTGGCGGGAAATCCTCACTCGCTGAAAAATTAAAAGCCTTAATGCAACAAGAACCTATTTATGTTCTCAGTGCTAATGGGAAAAGAAGCCCCGTAAACGACCACCCTTTTTGCTTATTCGATGCCAATGAGGATGGAAAAATATTAAAGAAAGAATATAAAATTCCAGAACGCTACTTAAATACAATAATGTCACCTTGGGTTGCTAAACGACTGCATGAATTCAAAGGCGATATTGCTAAATTTGAAGTGGTTAAATTGTACCCTTCAATTCTAGATCAAATAGCTATTGCAAAAACAGAACCTGGTGACGATAACAATCAAGATATTTCAGCCCTTGTCGGTAAGGTTGATATTCGACAGTTAGAACATTTCTCACAAAATGATCCTGATGCCTATAGTTATTCGGGGGCGTTATGTCGAGCTAATCAAGGTATGATGGAATTTGTAGAAATGTTTAAAGCCCCCATTAAAGTTTTACATCCTTTATTAACAGCCACGCAAGAAGGAAATTATAATTCCACAGAAGGCCTGTCTGCCCTGCCCTTTAATGGAATTTTGCTTGCCCACTCTAATGAATCAGAATGGCAAACCTTTAGAAATAATAAAAATAACGAAGCATTCTTAGACCGTGTTTATATTGTTAAAGTGCCTTACTGTATGCGTGTTTCAGAGGAAGTAAAAATCTACAAAAAACTATTACAAAACAGTGAATTAAAAAATGCACATTGTGCCCCAGACACGCTAGAAACCTTAGCGCAATTTTCTGTACTCTCTCGTTTAAAAGACCCAGAAAACTCAAGCATATACTCAAAAATGCGTGTTTACGACGGAGAAAGTCTAAAAGACACCGACCCGAAAGCAAAATCCTATCAAGAATACCGTGATTATGCGGGAATGGATGAAGGAATGTCAGGCCTTTCAACACGCTTTGCTTTCAAAATATTATCGCGAGTATTTAACTTTGATCATTTAGAGGTAGCGGCAAACCCTGTACACCTATTTTATGTGTTGGAACAACAAATTGAGCGGGAACAATTACCTAAAGACACAGCTGATCGTTATCTAGAATTTATAAAAGGTTATTTGTCTTCTCAATATATAGAGTTTATTGGAAAAGAAATTCAAACGGCTTATCTCGAGTCTTATTCTGAATATGGTCAAAACATTTTTGATCGGTATGTAACTTATGCTGATTTTTGGATACAAGATCAAGAATATCGCGATGCTGAAACAGGCCAACTTTTCGATCGTGAAGCATTAAATAATGAGTTAGAAAAAATTGAAAAACCTGCAGGAATAAGTAACCCTAAAGATTTTCGTAATGAAATTGTCAATTTCGTGCTTCGCGCTAAAGCGAATAATAATGGTAAAAATCCGAATTGGACCAGCTACGAAAAACTACGCACAGTTATTGAGAAGAAAATGTTCTCTAATACTGAAGACCTATTACCCGTTATTTCTTTTAACACGAAAACATCGAATGACGATCAGCAAAAACACGACGACTTCATTGATCGTATGATGGCTAAAGGTTATACAAAAAAACAAGTTAGATTATTATCCGAATGGTATTTACGCGTAAGAAAATCTTCTTAGGTTGTACTTTATTGTTTTACAAAAAAGCCAATAAAGTAAGGAGGAATGCATGGCGAATTTTATTGATAGGCGTTTAAACAGCAAAAACAAAAGCACGGTTAACCGTCAACGCTTTATCAGACGTTACAAAAGCCAAATCAAAAAATCGGTTGAACAAGCTATTAATAAACGTGGTGTAACTGATGTTGATCGTGGTGAAAATATTACAATCACTAAAAAGGATTTATCTGAGCCCATTTTTCATCAAGATAGGGGTGGCGTTAAAGATCGAGTTCACCCAGGTAATGATCGATTTGTAACTGGTGACCAAATAAAACGTCCTCCACAACAGCAAGGTCAAGGAAGCGGACAAGGCGATGCAAGTGACTCTGGAGAAGGAGATGATGATTTTGTTTTCTCAATTTCTAAAGATGAATATCTTAACTTACTCTTTGAAGATCTTGAATTACCAAATTTAGAAAAAAATCAGTTAGATAAGTTAATTGACTATAAGACAGTGCGCTCAGGCTATTGCGCTGAAGGGGTCGCCTCAAATATAGATATTGTAAAGTCTTTACAGGGATCTATTGCAAGACGTATTGCCATGACATCGAGCAAGCGTAAAAAACTAAAAGTCCTTGAGAGTGAATTAGCTGTATTAGTTGATGATAAACATAAACATGTTCAAAAAATTAACTGTATTAAAGATCAAATAGTAATATTAGAGAATAAAATATCAAAAGTACCCTTTATAGATACATTTGACTTACGTTTTAGAAACTTCGCTAAGCAAGCTGTCCCTACTTCAAAGGCTGTAATGTTCTGCCTAATGGATGTATCCGGTTCAATGGATCAAGCGACTAAAGATATTGCTAAACGATTCTATATCTTATTATATTTATTTTTAACACGAACCTATAAAACGATTGATGTTGTTTATATTCGCCATCATACCCAAGCAAAAGAGGTTGATGAACAAGAGTTTTTTTATTCACAAGAAACTGGCGGAACTATTGCTTCAAGTGCATTAGATTTGATGGTTAAAATCATGAATGAACGTTATAAAGAAAGTGAATGGAATATTTATGCCGCGCAAGCCTCTGACGGTGATAATTGGGCTGATGATTCCCCACGTTGTAAAAAACTATTAACGGAAAGTATTCTACCTAAGGCACGTTACTTTAGTTACATTGAAATAACGCAACGACCTCACCAAACACTTTGGCAACAATATCAAGAAGTTGCATTGTCTACAGAACATTTCGCAATGCAACATATCGAAACCGTTGAAGATATATATCCTGTGTTCAGAGAACTTTTCAAAAAAAACAGTAAAAAAGCAGCCTAAGTTATCAATAGAAAAGGATGTTAATGATGAAAAAACGTGAACCTTTAAGTGATCAATGTGACTGGAATTTTGATCTACTTAAGCAATATCAAACTGAAATTGAAAGAGTCGCTAAACATTACCGTTTGGATACTTACACTAATCAAATTGAAGTTATTACCGCAGAACAAATGATGGATGCGTACGCGAGTGTGGGTATGCCTATTGGATATAATCATTGGACATTTGGTAAAAAATTTATACAAACAGAGCAAAATTATAAACGCGGTCAAATGGGCTTAGCTTATGAAATAGTTATTAATTCTGACCCCTGTATTGCATATTTAATGGAAGAAAACTCCATGACGATGCAAGCACTCGTTATGGCACATGCTTGTTATGGCCATAACTCATTTTTTAAGGGGAATTATTTATTCAAATCTTGGACAGATGCTAGTTCAATTATTGATTATCTATTATTTGCTAAAAACTACATCCGTGAATGTGAACAAAAATTTGGTATTGATGAAGTTGAATCATGTTTAGATGCTTGCCATGCATTAATGAACCATGGGGTTGATCGTTATAAGCGACCACAAAAAATATCATTAGAAGAAGAGCTAAAACGTCAAAAAGACCGTGAAGAATACTTACAGTCACAGGTAAATACGTTGTGGCGAACATTACCTAAAAACAATGATGGTATTGAACATAAAAAACCAACATTCCCCAATGAACCACAAGAAAACATATTATATTTCATTGAAAAAAATGCTCCCTTATTAAAACCGTGGCAACGAGAAATTGTCCGAATTGTCCGTAAGGTTTCA
>JASDWX010000033.1:7848-19852 GCA_041890515.1 Alteromonadaceae bacterium | reverse complement strand
CAAGTGATGAATGAAGGCTGGGCATGTTTCTGGCATTATACTATTTTAAACCACCTTTATGACGAAGGTTTAGTCACTGATAATTTCATGATGGAGTTTTTGCATAACCATACCAATGTTGTTGCTCAACCAGACTACAATAGTCCACACTATTCAGGTATCAACCCATATGCCTTGGGTTTCAATATGTTTATAGATATTAGGAGAATATGCGAATACCCAACTGAAGAAGATAAATTATGGTTCCCTGAAATAGCCGGTAGCAATTGGTTAGATACTTTACATTTTGCTATGGAAAACTTTAAAGATGAAAGCTTTATTAGTCAGTATTTATCCCCTAAATTAATGAGAGACTTTAAATTATTCTATTTACACGATGATGACCAAGAGAGTTTCATTGAGGTGGCTGCCATTCATAATGAAAGTGGCTATAAAAAAGTAAGATCTGCGTTATCTGAACAATACAATTTGAGTAATATTGAAGTCAATATTCAAGTCATTAATGCTGAAATTGATGGTGATAGGTCATTAACGTTAAAATATACCCCTCATCAAAATGTACCTCTGGCAGATTCAAAAGATGAAGTAATAAAACATTTATATTCGCTATGGCAGTTTGATGTAAGACTAGTACAAGATGATGAAAATGGCGAACAAGAAGTTATAGCTCAATGTCCTGAAAGAGATAGTGATTTAGATACAAAAAAGGCAAGTTAAACCTTGCCTTCCATAGAGAGAAATAAGCGTTAATTAATAATGATATTATTCTACGAGCTCTTTTAAAACATCGTCTTTAAGTTCTAACCAAAGTTTACCTGATTCGAGGCCATATTTACGCACAGCAAAAACAGATTCATCAAATTTATTTTCACTGGCTAATTCGATTAATTTTTTATAATAATCACGTGATATTTCTCGTCCTTTCGGATGAGAAAAGTATAACGTTCCAAGACGAGAATAAAGCCCTTTAAAACCATTAAGAATTAATAAATAAATTGAATTGCCTGAAGCAACGACCAACTCCTTATTTAATCGATAATCAAATTCAGCAAAGGCTTCACCATTATCTTCAATGTCTTCATATGCTTTGATCAATTCAATGGCTTTATCTGGATTATTTTTAATTGCTGCACGCACATAAATCGCACTAATATTAGTACGAGCAGACATTAAGTTATCAACTAAATCAGGTATTCCTTCTTGATCAAGCTGCGCTAACGTTTCCAGAATATTTAAACTTGACGTTTCCCAAAAGTTATTCACTTTTGTTGGCTTACCGTGACGAATGGTCAACCATCCATCACGCGCTAATCGCTGTAAAACTTCTCTTAACGTTGTACGTGTAACGCCAATAAGTTCAGATAACTCTCGTTCAGCCGGTAATATAGAACCGGGAGGAAAACCACCATTCCATATTGACTCAACAATATATTGTTCTGCAAACCCTGCTGGGCTATGTGCTTTAATAACCATAATGTTCCACGTTACATCTAATAATCAACTATCGACTGATTGTACCAGAAGATATATTTGACACAAGTCAATAAAAACTGACTATGTTCGAGTAGCACCACTTAAATTGAGAATACAGGTAAACCTAGGAATTATTTTTTAGTGGTTCATTAAAAAATCAAATAAATGAATAAAAATTCTTTTTATTGAATATAAAGACTCTTCTAGATTATTTAGCGAGCAATATGCCGTAATATATAACTTTACCGTAAGTTATTAGTACAGGTATGGATTCCAATTTTATTTGAAATTTAATCTAGACAGTTTAAACTTCAAGCTTTATCTATTCATGAATAAATAAATATAAACATCCTATGAGAATGTAGAATTAAATTATTAAATTATTAAATTATTAAATTATTAAATTATTAATTTATCCTTAAAAGAAATAAATCAGTGTCCGTCATGAGTTGTTTGACCTTGCTGATTTGAAAAGGTGACATTCCAATAACTTGGTGGGTATTTGATATTTAGAACTGAGTGCGATCCTTAAAATGTTGATGTTAACGTCTTAATTTGATGAAAAATTAATGTAAACATAGCTTACTTAGATACAATTAGCTTTAGGACCCTAAAATTTAGTAAGATGATTTCTAAGACATGCCTATGAATTGGAATGCTAACGAGTGATATTCTATTTTTTAGTCAACATATGATTAAAATATTTATTATACGGTAATGCTTTTTTAAGGAAATGAAATGAAGTTAAATTGCGACCTAGGAGAAAGCTTTGGGCATTGGAATATGGGCTTAGACGCTGAAGTAATGCCACATATTGATCAAGCTAACATTGCTTGTGGTTTTCATGCAGGCGATCCATTGGTTATGCAAAAAACATTACAATTGGCTAAGCAACATAATGTCAGTGTTGGTGCGCATCCTGGTTATCCTGATTTGGTTGGTTTTGGCCGTCGATCAATACAATGCTCTAAAGAAGAAATTATTGCTTTGGTTTTATATCAAGTAGCGGCAATTGACGGTGTCGCACAATCTTTAGATGTTGAGCTTAGCTATGTAAAACCTCATGGTGCTCTGTATAACGATATGATGGCAAACGTTGAAGTGCGTGAAGCGATATTGACCGCACTTGAACAGTATCACAAACCATTAAAATTAATGATACAGGCCACCTCCTCTATTGAAGAGCATCGAGCTCAAGCTCAAAATTTTAACATAGAAATACTGACTGAAGCTTTTGCCGATAGATGTTATAACGATGATGGCACATTATTGTCACGCAGCAAAATAGGCGCGGTGCACAATAGAGCAAAAATGCTTGCGCAAGTAAAACTTTTAAAAGAGCAAAGTAGTGTAATGACTATTAGCGGTGAACGCTTATATCTTAAAGTGGACAGTTTATGTGTTCACGGTGACAATATTGAAGGCGTGCGAGCAATAGAAGCGATTAGGGAACTTATTAGCTAATGTCACCCGAGATTAATATAGAAATTGCCGGTGAGAATAGTTTAATTATTTATTTTTCCGAAAAAATTAGTGAAGAAGTCACCGCTAAAGTTCATCGGGCACAGTTGCTGATTAAGCAGGAAATGAGCAATTGGCTTATTGATGTAATACCTTCTTACACTTCGATATTAGTCGTTTTTAATTTACTTGAAACTGACCATCATCTGGTAGCTAATAAACTACGTATGTTATTAAAAAATATAGCAATAAATATTGATAATCAAGGCCAATTAATCGAGTTGCCTGTTTATTATGCTCTTGAATCAGGTCCAGATTTAACGGTCATCGCGAAACATACAAATTTGCCAATTGAAAAAATAATTTCTATTCATCAGCAACAAGAATATCGCGTATACGCTATCGGTTTTGCCCCTGGTTTTGCTTATTTAGGTGAAGTCGATGAGCGTATTGCGATGCCAAGGTTAAACACTCCTCGAATGAAAGTACCTAAGGGCGCCGTTGCTATAGCTGATAGACAAACAGCTATTTACCCAAGTACTTCTCCCGGCGGCTGGAATATTATTGGTCTTTGTCCTGTAGAGATGTTTAACGCTAATAATAATCCAAATATGCCAGTACAAGTTGGTGATCGCGTTAAATTTAAAGCTATTTCCAGAGATGAATTTTCGTCACTAGGTGGTGTTTTAGGTACAACGTATGATTAGCAATATTAATTCGTCCTTAGGTAAATCAAATATACGTTTAGGTTTTATTGTTAAACGATCTGGGGTGTTAAGTCTCATTCAAGATGAAGGTCGTTTTGGCGCTTTTCATATGGGGTTAACCAATGGTGGCCCAATCGATAAGCAAGCATTTCACTGGGCAAACAGGTTATGCAGCAATAACCTTAATGTGAGTGCTATTGAAGTGAGTGTGGGCGGTTTTGCTGTAATTGCTCAAGTTGATACTGTTATTGCCGTAACAGGCGCTAAAATGCCTTTAACTATTAACGGCCAAATAAAAGAGTTATGGCGCAGCTATAAAGTGCAAGCCGGTGATTTAATAGAGCTAGGCCACACTAACGAAGGTGTTCGAAGTTATTTTGCTGTTGATGGTGGTTTTGATATAACACCGAGTTTTGGGAGTAGTTCAACCGTTTGTCGTGAAGGTATTGGTGGCTTAAAAGGTACAAAATTATCGGTAAACGATATACTCCCATGTGAAACTACAACCCATGCTAGATTAGTCAAACTATCAGAGCAGGATCAGCCTAAATACTGTAACGAATTACGCTTACGTATTATACCTAGTTATCAACACCAGCATTTATCTTCCTTTCAGCAAAAATTATTTTATTCAAGCGAATATAAAGTGGGTAAAAGTTATGACCGGATGGGATATCGTTTAGAAGGGCCAAAAATCATTTGTGATATTGATGGGATTCTATCAGAGGGTATTTGTAGTGGTGCGGTGCAAATTCCTAAAGACGGCCAGCCAATTGTATTGATGAATGACCGACAAACTATTGGTGGTTATCCTAAAATTGGCTCGGTGATATCGCTTGATACCGCCAAGTTAGGTCAATTAGCTCAAGGCGGAAAAATACGTTTTGAAGCGATAAGTATGGAAAAGGCACGTAAGCTTATTATTAATGATTTGAATTTATTCAATCAAACTGATGTTTTATTTTGTGACTAATATCAATCACAGAAATTCTATGTTATTCCAAAAAAAGTGAGTTAACGAAACCTCACATTTCAGACTCTTTTTTACACCACGTTTAATGGGAGTTTGTCTTAATAGCTGATGTTTAAGTGGCGTTAAATCGTGAGCTAACTATTTAAATAAAATTAACAAACAATGATGCTTGCCAAAAGTTTAACGCCTATTTAAAAGCTAATTAAATGTATATTTAGATTTAGATTTAGATTACAAGCAAATCTTTAATCTTTGCCCCGTAAAAGTGAAGCCATTCATTTTATAAAAATTAAAGGTTCGATTCCAATTTTTAGCATATCCAAAACTTACCTGTACATTTCACGCTCTTTGGCTTCTCGATTTTTATTTAGATCTTCTATACACTCAACAGACTCAATGACAGCAAGATATTCCGCAGGTAATTTTGTTTCCTTAGCGCCAATGATAACGTGATTAAGATACCAAGAATAAGGTTTTAATGAAGCGTCTATTTTAATTGCACAATATATTAGGGCCTCAAAGATCTCACCCGAGTAATTCTGTACGAAGACCAATTTTTCACTGTACCCAGTTCCTAAACTCTCGGCTCGATCCAAAATTACTTTTTCATTTTCGTTTATCTCAAAGAGAACACCTATTACAAGGTCTTCGCTATTATTGGTTTCAAAAGAATCGCACTTACCTGAACCATCATTACCGCTCATATTAAAACGTAACTGGTGATTTTTAAGCGTTACTATTTCAAGTTTTATCGTACTTGGCACCCGCTCTTTGAGCCTGACAAGTGACATGTTTGAACCATATGCAAAATACTTCACAAAACCTCCGATACAGTTAACGCCATACTAAGCGGCGAAAAATAGTTAGCTAAAAATGCAAAAGCCAACTGTTATTTGTCTTTTTTATGACGGTTTATATACCAACTTGCTCATATAATTCTAATGGCAAACCGTCTGGATCATTAAAAAATGTAAACTTTTTATTGGTATATTCATCAATTCGAATGGGTTCTACCGCAATATTTTTTGTTAATAAATAATCTGACATTGATTCCACCGAATCAACAGAAAAGGCTAAATGCCTTAAACCTAAAGCTTCAGGATAGCTCGGTCTCTCAGGTGATTTAGAAAAAGAAAACAACTCTATTTGACCACCATCAGGCAATTTCAAATCGAGTTTATAAGAACTTCTGCTTTCCCTATAATTTTCTTCAATGATTTCTAGCCCTAAAATAATCGTATAAAAATATTTTGACTTCTCATAATCAGAACAGATTATAGCTACATGATGAATAGATTTTAACATCAGTCCCTCTTCGGTAAATATTTCCACAGTGAGTGGTAAGTATCAGTTAACTAAATGCTTAACAACGTAAAAAATAATGATTTTTGTCCTAACTAGGCAGCTTGTTATGAGTAAAATCAAACAGAAGTTTCAATATTTGAATCGGCAACAATATCATTTTTTAACATTAAGACAATAAGATAAGCGAGATTAAGAGGAGGTATAATACATAACACAATACCAATTAATGCGGTGACTTTAGGTGCTGTTGTTTTACGCTTGCCTAAGTAATAGCTTAAGGCTCCAACAATGAACATAGAATAAAAAACCAGTTCACCAATAAATGTAATGTTCATAGATACAACTCTTTTGCGTATAAGGCACCCATAAATGGGCTGAAAATTTAGGGAACGAAACAGCAACATGTTTAGCGCCAGCTTAAGTTGGTTGTTATACAACGCGCTCGTATACACCCCATGATAAGAAGATACTTTACCATTAATTTTTATCTCTGCAAGGCAATAACGAACACACTTTATAAAAAGTAATATTAAGCTAGCACTTAATTTTTACCTGATGTTTGTTGAAATAGCCCAAAATTTGACGTACTTAAGTTTATAAGAGAATATCTCCTTTTCTCTGATCATATTTTTCGACTTGATCGGTTAGAACGTTGTTTTTTTAAGTTAGGCACATTAATCACCCCAGCATTAGAGAGGCAGTGTGTCTCGACCTCGTTCAATATCTGCAGCTCGTTCAGTAACAATTATCGTTGGCGCATTAAGGTTTATAGCCGTTTGATTAGCTTAGCCAAAGTAATTATAAAACTGTAAAAGAAAAGGTTAACTTGCAATCAATATACTTAAGCATGCGGTTTACTATTAAAGGTATATCGAAAATTTTTGTACCAAAATTGGAAGATACTCTGACAAGAATATCACAGTCTTTGAGCTCAACTCTTTGTCGAACATAATAGTCATTTATATCATCAAAATTATAATTGGATAAAGGTACACAAACAATATAGCAATGATCTTCTATGTGATCTTCACATGTAGAACCCGCAATTTCTCGTTCAAGTGTAAAAGCTTGCATTTTATCTAAGCGATTAAACCTAAAGCTTATTGCAAATTCTGTATTTGAATTTTTCACCTAATTCTCTATATTTTATATGGCCTATTTATGAGGCAAAAGTGTTTATTAAATAAATACAATGGGAGGGAGGGAATTTAGTATCCCGTATCGATTAGAATAACCTTGGACCTAACTTCAACATCCTAACATTAATAATAGTTAAGCTATTATTGAGAAAGTAATATCGATTCATACAGCTCATCATTGTTAGGATAAAAGATATAAAGTTAAATGAACATACCTTTGTAAATAAAGTCACTCACGTTATAAAATTCTACTAAATTAAAATGATTCGTCTTCACTAAAAACATTCACGGTAAGATCGCCCTTCAGACTTTCAGAAATCAAAAAGCTAATGGGCTTACAACATACTTGGCAATCTTCAATATACTGTTGTTCAATATCTGATGGATCTATTAATACTCTAATTGTCTCACCGCAGTAAGGACATTCTATAGTTTTATCTGTTAATGAGTTCAATCTTACAATCTCCTGATCTTGGCGAAGTACATACAACAATAATATCTAATGAAAATATAAAAGCATAAAACCTCACTGGTTTTAAACTATTTTTCAACTTACAGGATGATTAAACCAAAAATTTTTTGTGTTTAACTAAATCAGTAATAAATTCTTTGCATCTACTTCAAAGTACCTTTAAGTTAACATACCTTAATTGTATCACTGGGCAGTATACTGAGAATATTCATTCAATACTCTGTTATAAATTATTAAAAAATGATTGTAACTCTTTTAAAATTGAGTGAAAACTCACTATATAAAGATAGATTATTTACAAGGCTAACAATAGCGCTTAAACTAATATTAATTATAAAATTATAATAAAAACAAGATTCATTCAAGGCGAGACACAATTCGTCATATTATTAAATAGGTAAATAGGTAAATTATGCAACAAACTTTCATGAGTGCATTTTATAAAAACTTTCTTGGCAATTCGCCGGAATGGTACAAACTTGCAATAATCTCGTTCTTAGTGATTAACCCCATCCTCTTTTTCTATGTTGACCCTTATATCGCGGGTTGGGCCCTCGTTATAGAATTTATTTTCACCTTAGCTATGGCGTTAAAATGTTACCCGCTTCAACCCGGTGGTTTATTAGCCCTCGAAGCTGTTGCCATAGGTATGACTACACCAGGTCATGTAAAACTAGAACTGCTACAAAATTTCGAAGTAATTCTGTTACTGATTTTTATGGTGGCTGGAATTTACTTTATGAAGAGTTTATTACTCTTTTTATTCACAAAAATTGTCACTAAGATCCGTTCAAAAGTAGTGGTATCTTTATTATTTTGTTTTTCTGGTGCTTTTCTATCAGCATTCTTAGATGCATTAACGGTGATCGCGGTAATTATCAGTGTAGCCATTGGTTTCTACTCGGTTTACCACAAAGTTGCTTCTGGTAAGGACTCTAATCATGACCATGACCATACATCTGATAACGATTTAGTCGATTATTCGCGAGATGATTTAGAGAAATTTCGTAGTTATTTACGTAACTTATTAATGCATGCTGGAGTAGGTACGGCTTTAGGTGGCGTTTGTACAATAGTTGGTGAGCCACAAAATGTAATTATTGGTCAAAAAGCAGGTTGGGAATTTATTGAATTTGCCATTCGTATGTCGCCAGTCACTATCCCAGTATTTTTTGCGGGTATGCTAACTTGTTTTGCGTTAGAGAAATTGAAATGGTTCGGCTACGGCGTCGCTCTACCTAAAAATGTTCATAAAGCATTAAATGATTTTGACATTGAAGAAACTAAAAAGCGTTCTAAACGAGATAACATGAAGTTAATCATGCAAGGTGTTATTGCGGTTTGGTTAATTATCGGCTTAGCACTGCATTTAGCACCCGTTGGACTAATTGGTTTATCCGTTATAATACTTGCTACAGTATTCACTGGCGTAACCGAAGAACATCAAATTGGTCATGCCTTTGAAGAAGCATTACCATTCACCGCTTTATTAGCTGTGTTTTTTGCTATTGTTGCAGTTATCGTTGACCAACAGTTATTTACTCCAGTCATTACATGGGTACTAACTTTTGAAGGTACTATGCAATTAGTGATGTTTTATTTGGCTAATGGTTTACTTTCAATGGTAAGTGATAACGTCTTCGTGGGAACCGTTTATATTACTGAGATTCAAAAAGCCCTTTCTACAGGGATTATTAATCGTGATCAATTTGACCTTCTTGCCGTAGCAATTAATACAGGTACTAACTTACCAAGTGTAGCCACACCAAATGGACAAGCAGCCTTCTTGTTTTTATTAACTTCTGCGCTTGCTCCTTTAGTTCGTTTATCTTATGGGCGTATGGTTATTATGGCCTTACCATATACCATCGTATTAACCATTGTGGGTTTGCTTGCCATTTCTTCTGGTCATTTAGAACAAACAACAAAAGATTATTATGACTCTGGCTTAATTCAGCATCATAGTGAGAAAGAAACGGGAAAGGCACCAGAAGAACACTAAATATAGTATTTAGTTCTGAAATTATAAAAAGCGCCCTCATGGCGCTTTTTATATGCCTATAGAGAAATATATGGCAACATTAAATTCTCATAAAATATATTAAGAAGGAGTAACGTTTGAAATTTTTAAGCAACTTATCCGTAAACACCCGCGCTTGGCAGTTACTTGCTTTTACTGCTTTATGCCTCGAGCTATCTGCACTTTATTTCCAGTACGTTATGGGATTAGCTCCCTGCATTATGTGTATCTATCAAAGAACCGCAATTTGGGGAATATTCTTCGCAGGTGTTTTGGGAAGTCTTGGTAATAAGAATATCATTGTACGTATGCTCGCCTATTCGTTGTGGGGGCTGAGCGCTA
Organism: Alteromonadaceae bacterium; assembly: GCA_041890515.1. GTDB lineage: Bacteria > Pseudomonadota > Gammaproteobacteria > Enterobacterales > Alteromonadaceae > Colwellia_A. The sequence goes on along the minus strand of JASDWX010000033.1, from coordinate 9,960 downwards.
TATGGGGCTTATTAATTGCCTTAGAGCATGTCGAAATTCAGTCGGCCACTTTGTCATTTTTATACTCTTGTGAATTTGTGCCTAACTTTCCAAATTGGGCTCCCCTACATGAATGGTTACCTTCATTATTTGAAGCAACAGGTGATTGTGGAGATATTAATTGGCAATTTTTTGGGTATACAATGCCACAAATGATGATTGCTGTTTATAGTGGATTTACCGGTGCTTTAGCTGTTATTTTACTTGCTCGACTGATTGATAAAAGAAGCATATAAGCAACGGAGACTGATTATATAAATGGAGGGCCGAGTAATAAGTTCTAAAATAACTTATTAGACTGACAGTCCTCATTTATCTAGTTTTTATTTCTTAATGGACTATTCTCGGCCTTAAAGGATTAACTTATGTCATTACTACTTACTGTGATTGCAACGACCTTTTTCGCTGGTTTGGCTATGCCATTAGGCGCAGCAATTGCTTGTTTTGAAAAAATAGGCAGTGAATGGCTTCAACAAGAATTCAGACATAGTGTATTGGCTTTTGGAGGCGGTGCCCTTTTGTCAGCCGTGGCCTTGGTTTTGGTGCCAGAGGGCATAAAAAGTCTTAATATAATACCTGCTTGCATTTGGTTTATAGTGGGTGGAGCTAGCTTTATGGCGCTTGATATTTATCTTAAAAAAATAGATACACCCGCTAGTCAACTTGCTGCAATGCTCTCCGATTTTATTCCAGAGTCAATAGCACTTGGAGCGGCATTCGCAACAGGAAGTAGCAACGCATACTTACTTGCAGGTTTAATCGCGTTACAAAACTTACCTGAAGGTTTTAGTGCTTATCGTGAATTAAACGAATATTCAGCTTATAAACCTAAAAAGATTATTATTACGTTTGCTTTAATGGCAATTCTCGGTCCTATAGCGGCGGTTTCAGGCTATTTATGGCTATCTGAATCCCCCGAAATTATTGGGGCTGTTATGCTTTTCGCCTCTGGTGGTATTCTCTATTCAATATTTCAAGACTTGGCACCTCAAGTAAAACTTGAAAAACATTGGGCTCCACCAATGGGCGCGGTATTAGGTTTTACACTCGGTATGTTGGGCTTAATGTTAACAACGCCATAAGTAATAGTGTGAATAAAATAGAGCAATGCTATGAAAAAAAAAGGGTCTAAAGTTCAGACCCTTTTTTTTTAACCGTCTTAAAAATAGGCTTAGAATAGAAAAAAATAACACGCAACTGCGATTAAACAGGACAAGAACAAACTCAATATGGCCCCTTCTTTCACCATATCTTTAATTTCAAGTTCACCTGTACCATAAGCTATTGCGTTAGGTGCGGTTGCAACAGGTAACATAAACGCACAACTTGCACACATAGCAGCAGGAATCATCAACACCATAGGGTCATAACCTGCAGATACAGCAGCTACCGCCAAAATAGGCATAAGTAAGGTTGCTGTTGCAGTATTGCTGGTGATTTCTGTTAGATAAGTCACCACTAAACAGATAGTTAATAGCATGGCAATGACGGGTAAGTTAGCTAATGAAGACAACCACTCCCCTAAAATTTGACTGAGTCCTGAAGCAACAAAGCCCTTAGCAATAGCAATACCACCTGCGAACAGTAACAACATTCCCCAAGGAATGGTTTTTGCTGTTTCCCAGTCCAGTAGACGCGAACCTTTTCCATTGGGAATTAAGAACATTAACACGACAGCAAATAATGCAACGGTGCTATCGCCTGCAATAGGAATATCTAAGAAGTCACTCCAACCACCAAAAGGTTCTTTACGGGTGATCCATGCCAATGCCGTTAAACCAAACACCCAAAGTGTTCTCGTTTCTTCAATTCTCCATTCACCCTGCTCTGGTAGTTTTATCTCTTGCTCAAGTTTCACATTTCTTGTTAACCACCAAGCCATTATGGGTAAAGCGATTAGAACAATGGGAACACCTATTTTCATCCATGACAAAAATCCAAATTCACGACCAGTATGCTCTTCATAAATGCCCATAAAGATCACATTAGGCGGCGTTCCGATCGGCGTGCCGATCCCACCAACGGATGCCGCATAGGCAATACCTAAGATAAGAGCAACTTTAAGATCTTTGT
>JASDWX010000033.1:0-7838 GCA_041890515.1 Alteromonadaceae bacterium | reverse complement strand
ATGCAATAGGAAGCATGATTAACGTCGTTGCCGTATTCGATATCCACATGCTTAATAAACCAGAGGCCAACATAAAACCAAAGACTAATCGGCGACCACTTGATACCCCCACTAACCTCACCATATAAACAGCAAGTCTTTGGTGAGCACCACTTTTTTCAATCGCTTTTGACAACATAAATGCGCCCATTAGCAACAAGATAACGTGACTACCTAATGATGAAGCGACAGTTTTATGGTCAACCACACCGAACATAGGTAATAAAGCAAAAGGAACTAAAGAGGTAGCAGGAATAGGAATGGCTTCACTCACCCACCAAATAACGGTTAATAACGTTATAGCAGCCGCTGTTGCAGGCTTTTCTGCTAACCCCATCCATAACAACAAAAAGTAAAATGCAAACGCGAGTACTGGTGCCAGCACAATAAAACTTTGTTTAGTTAACTTCATATATGTCTCTTTTATTATTATTTTTATTCACTTGAAATTATTTATATATACTCAGCTAATACTTGGCGAGCATGCTGCCAATGAGGATTTTTTTTTAACTCATTCAAACCACTTGTTGAACTTTTTAATAGCCCTAACAAGCGTTGATTACTTTTTTCTTCAATAATAATATTCGCATTATCAATAACATCAATACAACCATCTCTATTATTACACAATAGGAGCATGTCGCAGCCTGCTTGCTGCGCCGCTTCAGCACGTTCAACATAACCACCAACACATGCAGCACCTTCCATCGATAAGTCATCACTAAAGATAACCCCATTAAATCCGAGTTCTTCGCGTAAAACATCTTTTAGCCAGTAAGGGGAAAAGCCAACCGCTTCACTATCAATGTCAGGAAAAATAACATGCGCTGGCATCAATGCATCAACTTTATTAGTTTTAATTAGCTTTTTAAAAGGCAACATATCAAGTGAAAATATTTCCTCTCTTGAACGTGGATCGATCGGTAAAGCGGTGTGTGAATCAGCTTCTACACTGCCATGGCCCGGAAAATGTTTACCCGTAGCCTTCATACCAACAAGATGAAGCCCGTCAACAAAAGCAGTGGCTAGCTGACAAACAATTTCTGGATTTTTATGGAAAGCTCTATCACCAATGACCGCACTTATATCATCAATATCAAGAATAGGGGCAAAACTAATATCAATCCCCACAGCTTGAACTTCTAATGCCATGAGTATTGCGCTTTGCTTTGCCAACGCTTGAGCGTTAATGACATTTTTATCAGCAAAGTTCCAGATTTTCCCCATAGCAGGGATCAAAGAAAATCCATCACGGAAACGTTGAACTCGACCACCTTCGTGATCAACAGCAATAATGAGTGGTTTGTTTGCAGCGCGGCGGATATCAGCAGTTAATTGAGCAATTTGCTCAGGGGATTCATAATTGCGCGTAAATAAAATTAACCCGCCGACAAGAGGATGTTGCAGAAGCTCTTTATCTTCTGCCGTTAAAGATGTGCCAAGCACATCTAACATAATTGGACCCATAAACACGCTTTAATATGATAATTTTTTGATGTTGCTACTTTACCTAAATCAGCCAGAATAACAAAGGCTGATCTTGGTATATCAGATTAAAAAACGGGATAGTAGAATTAAAGTAAAGGTGCAGCAACACCTGCAGCCACATAAGGGATAACTTTTTTGATAACACCTGCAATATCCATCGTTTTATCAAAGTCACTTTTTGCAATATCAATTAGAGCATCGCTCGATGACATCGTAAATACGACGGTTCCCATCGTAAAATGCAAACGCCAAAACATTTCTTCTGTAGTTAACGCTGGATAAGCTTTTTGAACCGCTTTCACAAAGTTATTAATAACGCCTGGATATTGTGTGGTTAAAAACCAACGTAAAAACCCTTGGCTGTCAGAATAACCTCGGCCGAGCAATTGTAAAAAGTTACTCGTACCATTTTCTTTAAATTCATTTAATGATAATAAAGGTTCTATAAAAGCTGAAAAAACTTCAAGTAATGTCAGGTTTTCTTGTTCACATATATTAACAAGTGACAATTCCAAACGAGGTGAAAGTTCATTCATATAGCGCGACATTACAGATTTTATTAATTCTTTTTTAGAACCAAAATGATAATTCACCGCAGCGAGATTAACTTCAGCTCGGCTGGTTATTTCTCTTAACGATGTGCCATTAAAACCTTGTATTGCGAATAAATTTTCTGCTGCATCTAAAATTTTATTTTTTGTACTCATGTGCTAACGATACCTTTTAACTACACCGTAAATGGAAATATTTATCAGCAATTAATGACAGTTTAAACAAGCGTTTGAAATAACGCAACAATGAATGTAAAAACCAATTTTTATATATTGATTTCAATAGGATAAGAACACTCACTCACCGAGTTACAATGTTTTATGCAAAAGAAACAGTCAGAGACACCTAATACTCATATTATTATCTCAGTTTTTCGAAGGTAGTCGTTTGAATAGTCTTTCATTGTTATTACTCTTTTATATCTACTTTAGATAATGTCTAATAATTTTACTGGTGTTTTTTTATAAAAAGTAGCGGTCTCATTTACCACTGCTATTAAAAATATAACTGAACAACAATGACACCAGGTAATATTAAGTTGCGCGATTATTGTTCAAGGCATCGGTTCACATCACTTCAAAAATAAAATCAACATCCGTGTTTAATAAGAGCGACTGCAACAATATTTCAAAATGTGTCAGTGGCTGTTGGAAAGGTCTGTAATTTAAATACATAAATAGCTAATGCAACTTAAGAGCAATCTATTATTGCAAAAGAGATTAATGATAACTTAATACATATTAATGTGATTATTGAAACGACAAGAGAAAATTAAATAACCTTTTTTTAGTCATATAATTGTTAAGTAAAATTCTAGCGGTAAACTATATCAAAACAATAAAGTCTCTGCATCTAGCATGACAAAAGTTAATACTGTTGCCAAGTTGCCCGTCTCATTCTACTATATACAAGACCTTATATTACGTTAACTCAGGCGCTACTTTAGCGCAAATAAAAACAATAACGGATACTTATGAAATTGACATTTAAATTAACCACTGCAGCTATTTTTGTTGCAGCAAGTCTAAGTGCTTGTAATGGTGATAGCAAAGCTAACAATGAGCCTAAATCTGCCACTGAGACAAGCAAAGCATTAACGGCAAAAGATGCAGACACTTTTCTTATCGATACTGAAAAAGAATTAATAGCACTCAGTATTGAAGGAAATAGAGCTGAATGGATTTATTCAAATTTCATTACTGACGATACAGCGGCTTTATCTGCAGCAGCGAATCAAAAATCAACAGAAGCGGGTGTTCGCTTTGCGATGGCTGCAGCTAAGTTTGATGATGCTGAAGTTACAAAAACGCAACGGAGAAAATTAAATACGTTAAAACAGAGTTTAGTCATGCCTGCGCCTCAAGATTCAGCTAAATCAGCTGAACTTGCAAAAATTGGTTCAGAACTTGGTGGTATGTACGGTAAGGGGTCTTATACAACAAAAGCAGGAGAAAAATTAAGCCTCGGTGAAATGACATCTACGATGGCCACTTCACGTGATTACGAAGAGTTGTTAGAAATGTGGCAAGGCTGGCGTACAATAAGTCCTGACATGAAACCTTTATTTGTTCGTCAATCTGAATTAGGTAATGAAGGCGCTCAAGGTCTAGGTTATAAAGACCTAGGCGCAATGTGGCGTTCAAATTACGATATGCCTGCTGATGACTTCGCTAATGAACTTGACCGTTTATGGGGACAAGTAAAGCCGTTATATGACGACCTGCATTGTTATGTTCGTAGTGAGCTAGGAGAAACTTACGGAGTAGATAAAGTACCGCAAGACCAACCTATCCCTGCGCATTTATTAGGTAATATGTGGGCACAGTCATGGGGAAATATCTATGAGTTAGTTGCTCCTGAAAATGCTGATCCAGGTTACGATGTAACTGAGCAATTAACAGCAAATAACTATGACGAAATTAAAATGGTAAAAGGAGCTGAAACTTTCTTCACTTCATTAGGCTTTGATGCTTTACCTGAAACATTTTGGACACGTTCATTATTCACTAAACCTGCAGATCGTGATGTTGTTTGCCATGCTTCAGCATGGGATCTTGATTCAAAAGATGATATTCGCATTAAAATGTGTATCCAGAAAACAGGTGAAGAGTTCAATGTAATTCACCACGAACTTGGTCATAACTTTTATCAGCGTGCATATAAAAATCAACCTGTTTACTTTCAAAATAGCGCAAACGATGGTTTCCATGAAGCGATTGGCGACACAATTGCTCTTTCGGTAACACCCAAATACTTGAAAGAAATTGGCTTAATTGTCACAATCCCTGATGAATCAAAAGATATTGGTCTATTAATGAAAATGGCGTTAGAGAAGATAGCATTTATTCCCTTTGGCTTAATGGTCGATCAATGGCGTTGGAAAGTTTACTCCGGAGAAATTACACCAGAAAATTACAATACTGCTTGGTGGGAATTACGTGAAAAATATCAGGGTGTTGCGGCACCGGTTGACCGTGACATGAATGCGTTTGATCCCGGGGCAAAATATCATGTGCCTGGAGGGGTTCCATACAGCCGTTACTTCTTAGCGCATATTCAACAGTTTGAATTTCATAAAGCGCTTTGTGAGATATCGGGTAATACCGATCCTATTCATCGCTGTTCAATTTATAATTCTAAAGAAGCCGGTAAAGCACTTAATACCATGTTAGAAATGGGCTCTAGTCAACCTTGGCAAGCAGCTTACAAAGTTTTAACGGGTAGTGAGCAAATGAATGCTACTGCTGTACTTGATTACTTTGCACCATTACAAATCTGGTTGAAAGAGAAAAACAAAGGTAAACAGTGTGGTTTCTAAGTATTAGCTAAATGAAACTGTAAAACTAAAAAAGCCGTAAAATTAATATTTTACGGCTTTTTTAGTTAACCTGTATTGAAACTATCTAAAATGCTTAATAACTTCATAAGTAATAATTAACAAATCAACACTTTTAATTTTAATTTCAGCTCCTTTGAAATTAAATAATATATGAGCACCTTTGGTATTGTTGATTGAAAAATCTTGGCTAAATGTTGCTTTAACCATACTTCCTGAATATTCAGCATAATTGAAATTGATTTTTCCGTTTGATAATCCTTTATAGGATATCGTCTTTCTGAAATACCCTTTTTCAGGAGTAAGACTATTATCACTAAATATATTATATGGAATATTGAGTGAGTAAGTTTCATCTCCCGTAAAGCTACCCATTTCAAAATAACCATCTTTCTCAACATCAAATAAACAAAACTTAACGAGATCATCACGATACAAAGCATCATTAAAACAAGCAGCATTGCCGCCTGAACTACTCATACCTAATACTGTAGTTTTTCCTTTGGTCAACCCAGGATGTTCATCATTAATATACTTAACCCTTGTAAGTAAACTGACCGACTGCGTTTTATTTTCTAAATAACTACCTGAAACTTTAGAGATTAAATTATCGCCAATAAAGACAGTCAATTCTTGCAATAATTCAGGACTATTCTTCTTAGCATTAACAACGTTGGCATCTGTAGATAAATTTTGATATTCAGGCATTGAAGAACAAGCTGTTAGTGTAAGGCTAGCCGAAACCCAAAAAGCAATATGTAAAAAGTTTTTCATCATTATATTCATTAACAATCCTTTCTAAAAAAATCATAAGCTTATTAATAAAATATATCAAACATAAGCTCTACGGCATCTAACCTGACTCTAACGTCTACAAACAGTATTTATTGCTATATCATTAATACTGTTTGTAGAAATCTTTAAACAATATTATGGAGCGTCTGGCCTTAAATAAGCAATATCATCTTCATCATCAGCATGAAAGTCGTAACCACCATCAAAATCATCATTCAATTCATTAACAACAGTGATAGGTAGTTCTAAAATTTCTTGAATATAAATAGCAATATTCTCTTGTTGATCAATTATCCCTTTAAATTCAATAAAATCTAATAAATTTATACCTTGCAGGTAACTTTTAGTTAAAATTGAGAGTTTATCGGTAAAATGCTCAATACAGACTGCTATTTTAGTCAGTAGTAATGCTTTATCCGTATGAGTAAGGTACGTGTTCAATTGTTCATAAAGCGAACTGGTGAAAACTGTTCTTTCTGAATCAATCAACAATAAAGCAATCGCGGTATTAATAAATTTCTGTAATTCAAACTTTAACACTTCTTCATCATTATCAATAAGAAGTGTGTTCGCACAATAATTCGCAGCAATACTTTTGTAAACCTGTAAGAGTTTGGCACTTTGGTAGCCCTCATCGGCTATCGCCTTATGCATAAGCCTTATATCAGAGGTATCATTAATGGCTAAAGCATAACTACAAATGGAAATTTCTTCAAAGTAAGAGGGAGAGACTTTTTTTAATTGAGCATATTTCGCCCAACCGGCCCTGAAGCAATAAACAATCCCTTCATTTTTTATAATATCTTTTGCTTTTTCTGTATCGTTATCACAAAGTTCTAATAAACCTAGGTTGCTCATACCTAATACAATTTCACAGCCTTTTTTTATTTGATCTGCATAAATTATAGAGAGGTTATCCGAGGCTATTCTCAAGGACATATCAGTTAACTGTTGCTTAGTTTTATGCATAAATCCAGGTGTAAAATAACCTTCATTTTCTCCGTCTTTTAATACCAAAAGTAAAAAAGGATGATTTCGTAACTCTGCAATTCTCATTCATGAATTCCAATCAATTAACTATCTAAAGTAATACTATTTAAATAAACGAAATTAATACTTTAACGAACTTAGTTGCTTAGCACTTAAAGTGGCGCAAACATATCGTCAGTATCCATTTCAACCGCAGTAACTCTTTGTTTATTCGCATTTTGTTTCAATGCACTTTCAATGTTTTCTAGTGTACCATTGGTACTAACCGTCATCACTTCACGATAAGCTTCTTCGTTCAACGTTTTGATTTTCATAAGCAGTTCTTCAATACTTCCAGATGTCTGCTCTTCATCTTCCTCTATTTCAGAAAAATCGTGTCCAACGAAAGGCAAAGACAAATATAAAAGACCAAAATCGTCTTCAACAATTGCGTTTAATACTTCTAATTGTTTTTCTTCATCATCAGAAGAGAGAAATATTTGTGCTAATAAACTATGTGCTTCTGTTTGCGCACAAAACACATGATCTTCATCTATATTTTGCCAATATGATGGTTCAACATTTAATAGCTGTTTAATAGAGTCTGCATCCATTAACCATGTCGCTATAGAAGGAATGGTTGCATCGTGCTCTCGTACTATCTTAGCTACTGTTAAAATGTCCATTTCTGTTAACACCGCAAGCATAGTTTCATCGCCTTGTTCAGAGGCAATAGCTTCTAATGACGTGCCCGCACGTCTTCCACTTTGTTGTGCTTGTTCAATAATGTCAGTAGCGAGAATTAATGCATTTTTTTTCAAGATAACTCCTTAAAGCTTATATATTATTAATTATATTTATTGATGCGCTTAGACTAAAACTCATAAAACATCATGTGTTATCAAGATTAGTAGTTCTCGTCATAATCATTATGTTCATCATCAACTTGTGCATATTCCTCTTCTTCAGATTTCAAAGGTGTAGCATCATAGCGATTAAAGAAATGAATCAGCAATATAGCTGTTTTTAGGTCTCCTTCGGCGTGAGTCATTATTTCAGTTATACACGTTCGAGCATCTGCATGTACACCGACAAAGGGTTTTACTTCATCCCAAGAAGGGGGAACAGAAAGTTCGATTTTTGCAAGATTTTTACTATC
>JASDWX010000032.1:3533-26797 GCA_041890515.1 Alteromonadaceae bacterium | reverse complement strand
GAAGAGTTGTTGATAGGTTTTGTGTACTGGCTGATATCTGAAAACCTTAACAAAGAAGTCATATTAATTATTAACAAAGCTAATATTATTTAATGGTCGTAGTCAATGTAATTAGATGGTTGTACTGTTGAATGACAATTACAGGCAGTTCTGATGTAATTGTCTACTAAGAGTTAACGGTAAATTTTTCTTTCATTCTTAAGTACACTATTATATTTCTTTGCCATGCACTATATTTCAAAAATATATGTGTGTGCCTGTTACTCGTTCCAAGCATAGATACAGAACTTGCATGTAAATGGATTTAATACTCTAACTATTGACAAGCTATATCAATCAACTCAGAATAGCGTCTTAAAATTGATTAGGTGCTCAACACTTATACTTTAAAAAGGTATGAATTAGAGATAATCGGGAAGTTAGTACATGCAATGCATAATTCTAACGCTGCCCCCGCAACGGTAATACTTTACGCTACGTGAAGTTAAGCCCGGAGACCGGCCTAAACAATATCAAATGACTTGCAGTGCGGTGGGCGCTACGGAAATCTAATGACATTAGCAATAGCTATTTGTTATAACCCTTCCGTACCTCCCTCAAAAATTTTTGAGGTGTTATGTTTTCTTATTTACGTTATACATTGGCTATTATTTCCATCGTGATGCCTGCACTTGCGCAAGCAGAAGTTGTGTTAAGTAATGATATAGAAGTGATTGAAGTTGTTAATGACCAATCATTTTATTCTCCTAATTATCAAGTTTTACATCGCGAAAGCTTTGTACACTCATCGCAAACGCTTGCTGATATTTTACAGTCGATAAATGGCATTCAAATTCGTGAAATAAGTGGTATTGGTAATCCTGTATCCGTTTCAATTAGAGGGTCGAGTAGTAAGCAGGTACAACTTTATATTGATGGTCAACTTATTAACGATAGTCAATTCGGTGGTTTTGATTTAAACCAAATACCCACTGAACAAATAGAAAGTATTGAAATAAGTAAAAACCAAGCTATTGGTACTGGCGCTACCCCTATCGGTGGAGTTATTCGCATTAACACTTATAACCCCACTGAAGACTCGAGTAAATTAACCTTGGCCATGGGCTCCTTTGGCTATCAAGAAGTTAATGCGCTTTATAATAAAGCATTCAAATCACACAGTCTGTCGTTTGGTGCTCATTATGTTAATAGTGATAATAATTATGACTTCCTCGTTCCTGCAGGCTTTAGTAATAGTGATAAATCTAATGAAGAAGCATTGGAAAACAATGAATTTACCAAAAAATCTTTTTTTATTAATGATATATTCCAATTTAATCAACACCAAATCAGAGTGAATGTACAATACAACGATCAAGAAAAATCTCTGCCTAATTACCAAAATAACTCACCAGAAAACAATTCGGCTTTAAATTCTGACAACTTACGCTATAGTTATCAGCATCAATGGTTAAGCAATTCATCTTGGTTAGATTCTATTGAATTTGAAGTCTATGCTGAAAATAAAGATGAACGTTATATTTCAAGTCCTGACTCTGTAAAGCTTGATATCAATGATTATGAAACAACAAAGAAACATATTGGATTTAAGCCATTACTTACATGGGATGAATTTAATCTAGTGCCATTTTTCAGTTTTAATAATCAAAAATTCACCTCTGTAAGCCAACATAACGGAAAACCAACGCAATGTAATGGTATTGCGTCATGTGACATTTCAGCAAAACAAGAACAGTTCAATATAGGCTCTCGCATTGAGTGGCAACCAGATGATCTCCCTATAAAAGCCTACGCATTGTTAAGTAACCTACAAGAGAAAAACTCAAATATTGCTATTAACCAATCCGGTGCAGCAAAATTTTTAGCTGATGATAATTATCAAACAACTGAAGCAGGGTTAAGTTTTAAGCAAGGTAATTTAAAAGTTACCAGTAACTTAAGTAATGGTGTGAGAACACCAACACTCTACGAACTATTTGGTGATAGAGGCTCCTTTAAAGGTAATAATAATTTATTGCCAGAAGAAGCAAAAACACTCTCAATTGGTGGGCAATACATTCACAAAAAACTGTCAATATCTTCATCTGTTTACCAACAAAAATTAAAAAATTCAATTGTTGCCATTTTTAATTCAAGCAATGTGGGCAGCTACAGAAATGTAAGTGATGCAGACTTGTTAGGCATTGAAATTCAAACAAATTATCAATTATTAACACCATTATCATTCGCGCTACAAGCCAATATTATAGACAGTGAAACTACATCACAATTTGTCGCATTTAATAATAAAAAACTACCGGGTATATATCATCAGCAGTACAGCATAGCGTTAAAATACAAGGTAAATTCTGTATTGAACATGTCATTTAAAGTAAATAAAGATAAAGACTTGTACTTCAATCTCATTAACAAAATTCAAAATAATAACGGTCATGTAGGTAATGGTAATCCAGCCAATCGCACCGTATCAGATTTTTCAGTCAACTGGAAAAAAGGCAAACATAGAATATCTTTTGCCGCCAATAATTTATTTAACGATAAATACCAAGATCTTGCAAATAGAACATCGCAAGGTCGCAGCTTAAAAATAAAATACACCATTAAGGGATTTTAAATGTTAACTCGCTTTAAAAAACACATATTACCATTAAGTTTAGTACTGGGCACTGTTGCTCTTGCAGGCTGTGGCGGAAGTTCAAAAAGTAATGTCGCACCCATAGTTACCGGCGCAAGTAGCCCAACGATAGAAGAAAACACAACCTCTGTTGGCACCTATAGTGCTACTGATGCCGATGGAGACGCTATAGTACTTTCACTTACGGGTGATTCAAGTGGTTTATTTAGCATCACACAAAGTGGTGAATTAAGCTTTATGGATGCTCCTGATTTTGACAGCGGTGAAGTCGGTCCTTTCGCCGTCACAATTGTTGCAACGGACGACAGTAAAAAGAACTTAACGGGTGAATTGGCTATTCAAGTAAGTGTAGGTGATGTGAAAGACACACCATCATTCGCGGTTGTTCAAACAGTTGCACCTGATTTTTCAGGCTCTGAAGTTGTGACATTAGACCCAATTACAGAGCAAGTCACCAAAGGCTATTATATTAAAGATGCCTCTGACTATACTGTTCGTAGCTACAATAAAGACGTTTTTCACATTGGCCGTTATAACATTGATTCTATCTCAAAATATAATGCTGATGCCCTTGATACAGAAGTTTGGTCATATACAACCCAAGATACTGGTGATTCAAATACTCGAAATCCCTATGACTTAGTGTCAGTCAATGAAAGTAAAGCTTATCTTTTACGTTACGGTTCTGACAAAGTTTGGATTGTTAATCCTCAGGCAACACAATTTGAAGATTTCAAATTAGGTCAATTAGATCTATCTAGCTACATCGCTGATAACAATAGTAATGGCACACCAAACCCTGCCTCAGCGACAATTGCTGACGGCAAACTGTTTATTGCTATGCAACGTTTATCGGACTCTTTTTCACCAAACACAGCTTATGTAGCCGTGTTTGATACAGCGACAGACCAAGAAATTGAAACAAATGCTGATGCAAATGATAATCTTAAAGGTATTCCGCTTCAAGGCTTAAACCCTCTGGGTCATAGTATAATGAGTCAAGGCGATACAGTATATGTTACAACACGTAACTCATATAGCAGTTCCGACTTAACCTTGAGTCGCATCGAAGCGATTGCGACAAGTGATTATAACTTGAGCAGTGTTTTGTCTGCTGCAGATATTGAAAATAATACCGGTGCTTTTATTGGTTCAAGCGTCGTTGTATCCGAAACAAAAGGCTATTTTGTTGCCAGTGAAACATTTTTTACGCCAAGTTATTATGAGCTTTCAACGGTATATACCTTTAACCCGACAACAGGTATTATTGCTAATGAAAAGGTAGCGGCTACGGGCACCGAACAAATTAGCTATATTGCTTTAGATGCTGCAAACTTTCTTTGGCTTAGCGTAAGCAATCCAGAGAAGCCAGGCGTTGATGTTATAAATACTGAAACTAACCTTAAAGCATTTCCAAGACTTGCAACAGAGTTAAACCCATCTGCAATTGCCTTTATTGACTAAGATTCGCTTAAAGGTAAGACATTAAGAAATAATTTGGTTTAGGGTACATACTTATGTGCCCTTTTTTATTTTTACTCAGTACTATATTAAATGTTAGTTAACGCACAATATTAACGGGTTTAATTGCATTCACCCGTCTGACTTCGAGAACGACCTTATTGAACGTCATATAAAGTGTCGCTTGCTGTTAGTCGGCCAATAACTTGTTGAATCTTATAATACAGTCATAGCAATGACGTCTGCAAAACTAATGCAGTAGCTAAACTCAACAGGTATTTTGTGTTGTATCATTTGCTATTTAAGATGAATAACATGCGTTGATATGACTCGGTAGCTCGATGAAATATGAAAAGTTTAATTCACCAAGACCTGGTCGTATGATGACAGCATAATAGACTTAAATTAAGCTCAGTAATAAGCATTACTTTCCATAATAATTACCATTGCGGGGGCAGTGCCAAATTCTCATCGACTTCCCCTGTAATTCACAATGAATAGATAATAATAATATCTATCGGTTAAGTTTATTAAACAGCTATCTATGCTGATCAATTTTTTCACACATATCTTCAATACCACTTAACATTCTGGTGCTGAATCTATGTAATAAATCTGCGTCAACGTGAATAAACTTATTGTTTTTCACCGCGGGTATTTCTGGCCATTTATGCCAGTCAATAATAGGTTGTGGTTTTTTAGCATCTTCATCTGGCAAAATGATTAAATGTGGCTGAGCGACAATTACATTCTCTGTGCTTATTTTTGGATAAGGCGTGGGGTTGCTTTTAAAAACATTCACGCCCTGACAAACCTCAATTAATTGATTTATCCATGTTGTGCCGTTAATTGTCATCATTGGCTCTGACCAAAGCTGGTAAAAAATAGAGATTGGTCGCTTATTTTTATTATCAGAACGCAATGCTATTAAGCGTTTTTCATACGCTAAAGCCTCGGTTTCAGCTTGCTTTTGATTTCCGGTTAACTCACCAAAATAACGTAACTCTGTAGCAACATCTTCGATGTTTTTTGGGTTACTCAATACAACTTTTAGCCCTAAGCGCTCCATTTTATTGATGTCACTTTCTGAGTTACCCGACTTCCACACAATCACTAAATCAGGATTTAGGGCCAATATTTTTTCAATTTGCATACCGTGATAACTGCCAACACGCGGAATGTCTAGGGCAGCTTTGGGGAAGTCTGAGTAAGCAACGGTTCCAACTATTTGTTCGCCCGCACCAATATCAAATAGCATTTCAACAATATGTGGTGCTAATGCAATGATGCGTTTTTTCGGTTGTTCGGCATAGCTCTTAGTGGGTATTACAAGCAGTAATAAACTCATCAATGCTAACGATATAAATCTTTTTGTCATGTTATTTACCCTTCTACAATTCATTGGTCTGCGTGTTTTACTGGAAGTATTATTATGAAAATTAAGCACACAATACGCGGGTTGTTTTACCCGCTTTAATTATTTCTTCGATTACTGATATTTTTAAATGCTTCTGGCATACATCAGCTAAACGTTCTAACTGATGCTCCCTGTGTTCATTAAGATTAATCGTCTTTTGGATATCATTATTTCTGTCTAACCAGTCGACTAATAACTGTGTTGCTTCACCTTCATCAAATATACCGTGCAGGTAAGTGCCCGCTATTTGGTTGTCATTTGAAACACAGCCATCTGTTGCTTGATTGTCGCTTTTATTAATCAAAAGTGGTTTGAGCACTTCTGTGTCGTTGAGCTCAGACTTAGAAATACCGCAATGGATCTCATAACCGTTAACCAAACAACTTTTATTACCTAAGTCCATCGTTGCAGAGACTTGTGACAATACTTTTTCTGGTGTTAACTCGGTTACAATATTAAGCAAACCTAAACCCGTGATGATTTTAAGATTTGACTCAATACCATGGGGGTCACTAATGACGTTACCTAACATTTGATAACCGCCACAAATGCCAAATACTTTTCCGCCATAACGTAAATGACGTTCAATGTCGGTTTGCCAGCCTTGCTCTTTTAAAAATTTCAGGTCAGAAATGACATTTTTACTGCCGGGTAAAATAACTAATTCACAATCATTAATCCGCTCGCCCATTTTAATGTAACGTAAGTTAATCTCGGGGTTCAAACGTAATGTATCAAAATCAGTATGATTACTAATGTGCGGCAATAACGGCACAACTATATTTAATTTTACTTGGTCTACGATGTTTTCTATCGCTACGGCATCTTCTGCATCCAGGGCTAAATCATGCAAATAAGGCAGTACACCTAATACAGGTTTACCTGTTTTTTCTTCAAGCCAATCGAGCCCTGACTCTAATAATTTAATATCACCACGGAATCGGTTGATAATAAAACCTTTAACGCGATTCTGTTCTGAAGGAGACAGTAGTTCTAATGTACCCACTAAATGAGCGAATACACCACCTCGGTCGATATCAGCCACGAGAATGACCGGACAATCAACGGCCTCGGCATAGCCCATATTGGCAATATCATTTTCACGTAAATTTATCTCTGCTGGGCTACCTGCCCCTTCAACCATTAACAGTTCAAACTCATCAGCTAAACGATGATGAGAGTCGAGTACAGCATCCATCGCAACTTTTTTATAGTCGTGATAACTCGTTGCTTCCATATTTGAAATTGCTCTACCGTGAACAATAACTTGCGCACCGGTATCGCTATTAGGTTTCAGTAATATAGGATTAAAATCAACACGTGGCGCAATATTCGCTGCAACAGCTTGTAGTGCTTGAGCTCTGCCAATTTCACCGCCATCGCTTGTAACTGCGCTATTTAATGCCATATTTTGTGGCTTAAACGGTGCAACTTTATAACCTAAATTAACAAATACTCGGCATAAGCCAGCTACTAACGTGCTTTTACCTGCATCAGACGTTGTGCCTTGCACCATTAGTGTTTTCATGATTTGTGTTCCTGAACGTCAGATTTTAGCGTGAGTGGTAATCCCGCCATCACAAAATCAACTTGATCAGCTAACTGGGCAAGATCTTGATGTAACCAACCCGCTTGATCAACGAACTGTCGAGACAGTTCACCCATAGGAACAATGCCATGACCGACTTCATTGCTGACAAAAATAAGTTTCTTTGATTTATAGCGACTTTTATCGTTGATAAATTGGTTTAAAAATTCAATAAATTTCGTTTTTTGTTGATCATAAAAATCACTGTTTTCATGACACAAACAATTGCTTAGCCACAAGGTTAAACAATCTATCAATACACAATCACTTTTTTGTAAAGCCTCTTTAATTGCTTCGACTAAATACAGTGGAGACTCGAGTAAAGCCCAATGTTGAGGTCGATCATCTTGATGTTGAATAATGCGCTGAGTCATTTCTTCATCGTGAGCTTGTGCAGTGGCGAGATAACAAACAGTCAGTCCTTCTGTCTCAGCTTGCTTTGCTATATTTTCAGCTAGGCGAGACTTTCCAGAGCGTGCTCCACCTAAAATTAAATGAAGCCTATTTAATTGAGTATTGCTCATAAACGTATCTCTGCAAAAAATGCTGTAGAAGGCGAAGCTAATACTAGAAGAACAATATAAACCGCTACTTCTAAAAGTTGTTGCGCCGCACCTAAACAATCTCCGGTAAAACCACCTAACTGACGATTAAACCAAATAATCAATAAAAAACGTATCATCCATACACACACAATCATCACTAAACAGTGCAATACGGGAAGTATAAAAAACATGACTACAGCGCTGGTAATGAGTAATATTAATAAACCATTGAGTGATAAATGCTGCGCGAGTGGTTTGACTTTAGATTGCGCATCTTCACTGACATAAGACATACTAAAGATTAAACTGGTACTTACCGTTCGGCTCAAGGTATGTGCTAAAACTAACGCTAATGAAAGGGCTAATACTGGGTTTTCGTTATAGGTACTCAATAAAACTAAACTTTGATATTTGATCATTAATATAAAAAATAAGCCTGCAGCACCATATGTACCCAAACGACTGTCTTTCATAATGTTTAACTTTTGTTCAACGGTCCAACCGCCGCCAAATCCATCACAGACATCAGCCCAGCCATCTTCGTGAAAAGCGCCGGTAAGCAATAAACCACATGCCATAGATATAAGTACGGCTAAAGAAATAGGTAAAAAACTAGAGAGTAGTATTAACATTAAAGCCGTCACTACACCAATGAACAAACCAATTAATGCAAAGTATCTGCTCGCTTTATGTAGCATTTCAGGCTTAACAACGTTTGGTAAATTAACAGGTACACGCGTAAAAAAACTCAGCGCTAATAACAACAAATAATATTGTTTTTGGCATTGTTGTAAAAGCGATTGTTTACTCATTTATCGTTCAGCTCTGCTATCTTTCGAATCGGTGACATCAGTCACTTGAGCTTGAGAAAAACTTGCCATGTCATTATAAAATGCGGCAGAAGCTTGAATTAACGGTAAAGCCAAAGCTGCCCCTGTACCTTCTCCTAGTCGTAATCCTAAATTCAATAATGGCTTAACATTTAAATAATCGAGCATTTTCTGATGACCTTGCTCACCGGAGCAATGGGCAAAGATCATATAGCCTTTAACATTTTCATTAAGCTCTATGGCTAGCATAGCTGCAGCGGTACAAATAAAGCCATCAACAACAACCAGCATTTGTTTCTCTGCCGCGGCTAACATTGCTGCGGTAATTTGTACTATTTCAAAACCACCTAAACACGCTAAAATTTCTTTAGCATTTGTAAGATTTCCTTGATGAAGCGTTAATGCTTGTTCAATAACTTGCTGCTTTCGTTTGACGACGTCATCGCTTATGCCAGTGCCTCGTCCAACGCTTTCTATTGCAGAAATATTCATCACCGCTGACATAATTGCCGATGCTGATGTTGTATTGCCAATACCCATTTCACCAAAAGCGATGATATTACAGCCGCTTTCATGGGTTGATTTTACTAAGGTCGATGCTTTCTCAAAACCTAATTCCACTTGCTCTTTGCTCATAGCAGGCGATACATTCAGTGGCTCAGTAATGTGACCTAAACGTTGGTCAATAACACCCAAATAACGCTGTGCTGGAGATAGAATACCGGCATCAACGACACTTAATTGCCAGCCTAATTGCTTACAAAAGACATTAATGGCGGCGCCACCTTTCGCAAAATTAGCCACCATTTGTGACGTCACTTCACTGGGCGCAATTGAAACCCCTTCTGCCGCGATGCCATGGTCGCCAGCAAAAATAAATAAATGGGGCTTATTAACACTTAACGATTTATTGTTATTATTTGATGATGATAACTGAACACGTGCAACTCTTTTTGCAGTATCTTCTAATTGCCCTAAAGCACCCAAGGGCTTCGTTTTCTCGTCAATTCTAGCTTGAATCTCTTCATCAAACGCATGGGTGATTTTTTTAATAGAAAAGTTCATCAATAGCTCCTTTACGCTTTATTTTTGCGAAAGTACAGCAAGGATAAAAAGAATAAACTACCAACAGCGGATGTTATAACACCGACAGGAAGCTCTTGGTTATCTAGAACGATACGCGATAACACATCAACCCAAATCATGAAAATCCCGCCAACTAAAGCTGTTAACATAATGCCAAAAACAGTGCCTTGAGAAACAAAATATCGCACAATATGCGGTATCATCAGGCCAACAAAACCAATGCCGCCACACAAAGAAACCAGTGTTGCCGTGATCAAGGAACTCAGTACGAGCATCACCAGACGAAAACGGTTTACATTTATGCCCAACGTTGTCGCACTTTCATCACCTAATAACATTGCGTTTAATTGGCGCCGATACGCTAACATCATCACTACACAACTAGTAATAACTAAAGCTGGAAACCATAATACGCCCCACTGTGCTCGTGAAAAACTGCCCATTGTCCAAAATAATACTGCTGTTACTGCTTGAGGATCTGTGTGATAAAGCAATAAACTTGTGAATGAACTAAACAAAAATGACAAAGCCACGCCTGCCAATAGCATCGACTCTACTTGCTGACTTTGTTTACGCCCTGAAATCATCAACAACATTAACATCGCCACTAAGCTCCCCGCAAAAGCAGCTATAGGCGTCACCAGTGAAATAGTGCTACCGAGTAAAACAATAGAAATAACGACCCCTAAAGAAGCGCCTGAAGAAATACCAAAAAGGTAAGGGTCCGCTAATGGATTTCGCGTAACCGTTTGTAAAATAAGCCCTGACACCGCTAAACCACAGCCAGCTAAAAAGGCTAATATGGCGCGCGGCATGCGCAGTTCCCAGATAATACGTTCAAAAAATATTACATCACGAACGTCTTTCTCTGTCGAAAAGCTCGCAAGTAAACTTGAAGTAACATCATTAAAACTAATATCTGCGGCACCTAAAGATAAAGAAGCGATAAAACTCAATATACCGAAACTGACGGTAAGAAAAAGAATCGCGGAGTGATTCATTCTATTCATGGGTAAACTCACTTTTATGCTCGCTTTGATTTACGGTTTTATCGTGAGTGTCGTAACCATAAAAATATGAAATATGGGGAACATTATGCTGAGAATGAACAGATACTTCTGCACAAACGCCAAAGACATTCGACAACATTTCGCTCGTGATCACTTCTTGTGGTGTGCCCTGTTCAACCAACTTACCTTTATCTAATACAATGAGTTGATCGCACATCGCACTCGCAAGATTTAGATCATGAAATGAAGCTATAACCGTTATACCTAAAGACTTAGCTAATTCGATAACTTGAATTTGATAGCGCACATCTAGATGACTGGTGGGTTCATCCATAATCAACAAACGAGGGGATTGTACAATCGCACGTGCAATTAATGTTCTCTGCTTTTCGCCGCCAGACAGATGTTCAAAGTTTTGTAAGGTTTTTTCAACTAAACCCACTTGTTTAATCGCACAGCCTATTTTTTGTCTGTCGCTCGATTGTTCACGGGTAAATAAACCTTTATGCGGAAGTAACCCCAGAGCGACAATGTCATACACGGTTAAGTTAAAATAGGTAGGTGTTTCTTGTAAAACTACGGCAATATCTTGCGCGTATTGATAAGCGTCGTATTGTTGCCAAATATCTTGTTGGTTGAATTTAACCGAACCTGAATTTGGTCTGATATAACGATATAAGCATCGCAGTAAACTCGACTTTCCAGCACCATTAGGTCCTAAAATCCCGGTAAAGCTGCCTTTATTTATAATAAAAGAAATATCATCTAAAATGAGCTGGTTATCCGCATGCCAAGAAACATGCTCCACTGAAAGTAATTCAGTTATCGCTGTAGATATTGATGAGGATTGATCATTGCTTCTATTCAAAAATTGCTACTCACACTTATTGACACTTCGGAGCAGCCAAACAGAGCACAATCAATCTCTTAGTATTTGAAAGTAATACAAGAGTTGAATATACAATGTTCGAGTAATCCCGCTCGACTTTGTTGGTTGTGTCTACCGTTTAGATAGACAACTGACTCTTAATTAATGGGTATCCTGACTTAAGCTTTATAAAATGAGAACAAGACTCATAAAGCTTTTACAGTTGCGGGTACAGTTGTGGATTCTCACCACATTCCCACATTAAAAAGGAGTTAACTATTTTTATCAGGCGATTATCGTCAGCTAGCTAAAAATAGCAAGGTTTAATTGCCAATACAGGTGAAAAAACAGTCAAATCAACTAAATATATTACCAAACAATTTTTGGCCAAACGTCACCTTGTTCATCAGTGTAAACTGTAACTTTCACGAGTGTTGCATAAGGGATGTCAATATTACTCATGTGAGTAGTGCCGGGTATGGGCAATTTCAACACACGCGCAATAAGGTGTTTAATAACCCCGCCATGGGCAACGACCAAAGTATTTCCTTTTGGTGAACTTGATAACCAATGCTGCCACCACATATCAACCCGTTGCACAAAATCATCCATAGCTTCACCATTAGGTGGAGTATGTTCCCAAGGGTTTTGCCAAAAATCGCCTATCGAACTGTGCTGCTTGTTCGGTTTTATTTCCCATAAATTTTTATAGGTTTTTCCATCCCAATCACCAAAATCCATTTCTTTCAGTTTATCATCAAGCTGAAGATTAATATTATTTTTCAATGAGTATGCTGAAGCAAATATTCGACAACGTTGCAAAGGAGAGCTTATGCAATTAGATATTTCAGGTAATTGTTGACTGGTTTTCCATAACGATTTTAGACCATTATCAGAAAGCCCAATATCGGTTTTACCGGTTAACATGCCTGGTGTCGCAATTTCACCATGACGCAATAAATATAAAGTCCGTTGATGCAATGCCCTAAACCTTTATTAAATTCTTCTGAAGTAAGAATAGGGTAACCTTAAAATGAATATTGTGTAAGTAATGAGTAGTGCCTCACCATGCTTTAATGCATTGACTTTCAGCTGTTTAAAATTTAGTCCATCATAAATATGTTTTATAACGCTTGACCCGTGTATCTCAAAAAGGCTTTCCTTAAAATTGATGATTTCTCTATTTATGGTTAATAATCCCCTTTATATAGGGCTAAAAGATTTTTTGATGATTTTTTGATTAGAAGAATAAAAAATAGTTTCACTTTCCAATTGATTATATTAGGCACATTATCTTATCAACAATAACTACCTATTTTTAATAGGATAAATAAATTCGGATTATTTAGCGATGTCCACCTTCAAAAATTGTTTAACGGCTAGTACAGTTATCTGTGGATCTTCTTCGTGAGGTACGTGCCCTAAGTCATCAAAGATAATCAATTGGCTATTCTTGATATCTTGTTCAAACTTAAGACCTAAATCAAGCGGTATTAAATGGTCTTTTCTTCCCCAAATTATAAGCGTTGGTATATTTATTGTTTTAATTTTTTTTGCTAATGGCCCTGGTATTGTTTGCTTAAAACGTTCTTTCAATGCAGCACGGTTACCTTCTCGAAGCGTCAACTGATAATAACGTTCAACTAATTCATCTGTCACCAATGCTGGATTACCATAAACATTCTTAACGCTTTGCTCGACTAATGATTTAGGTAAAACGTTTTTTAATAATCCGTTCGTTAAAGCATTTTTAGACAAGGTAAATGCAAGGGGTACAGATTCAGATTTAAAAGGATAACCACTGGCGTCAACTAAAATTAATTTAGAAACTCTATTAGGATGTAATACCGCTGTCGCCCAAGAAACGTAACCACCTAAAGAATTACCCGCTAATACACTTCTATTTATTTTTAATTTATCTAATATTGCAACAACGACATCTGCATAATGTTCTATCGTATAATTGTTGGTTGGATCGGGTCCCGTTAAACCAAAGGCGGGCAAGTCAAAGCGAATGACTCTGCGATGAGCTTTTAACTCATCAACCCATCCATCCCATGTATGTAAAGAAGCACTGGTACCGTGAATAAGAACAATAGGCTCTTTATCAGATTTTAGGCCTTCATCTCTGAGGTGAATGGTCATCCCAGCAATGTCTAAAAATTGTGAAGGCTCTTGAGCCCAACGTTTACTCAACTCTGCAACTGATTGGTCTGGTGCTTTGTTAACATAAAGATAAATAGCGAGCAAAGCTAATACTATGAGTAATAAAAGAATAAACCGCTTTAATATTTTCAAAGTTTTGTTCGCCTTTTTTGTGTTTTGTGCATGCGTTTTAATCATTAAGCTCATAACGATAAATTTATTAATTATACAAGTTAGAACACTACGCCTTGGTCATAGGCACTTGATATACGTTCATTATCATATTTAAGTACATCTTTTAAAATCTGATAAGTGTGCTGACCTAACGCCGGTGATGCACTTTGATATTGAATAGGTGTATCAGACAAATTGATAGGTGAAGCAACAACATCAATTAAATCACCATCAGCATTTGGTAATTGTCTAACCATATTGCGATGTTTGATTTGTGGATGTTCAAATACTTGTTCAAGGGTATTTACTGGCCCACAAGGAACTGATATCAGTTCAAGTTGATCTAACCACCATTGAGTGGTCTTTGTTTCAATTTTTTTAGCAATAGTCGCTATCACGTTGTCACGATTGACCACTCTTTGTGCATTTGTGCTATAGCGCTTATCTAATGCAAATTCGTTAAGCTGACACAATTTACAAAACCTTGAGAATTGGCTGTCGTTACCCACAGCTAAAATTAAATCACCGTCTTTTGTTGAAAATGTTTGATAGGGCACAATATTTGGATGGGCATTACCTAGCCGTTGTGGATTTGTATTTGTCGTTAAATAGTTCTTTGATTGATTTGCTAACATTGCGGTTTGAACATCAAGCAAAGCCATATCAATATATTGCCCTGATTTAGTATGAACCCTTGCCATAAGAGCAGCTAGAATAGCATTACAGCTATATAATCCAGTCATTACATCAACAACAGCAACCCCTACTTTCATTGGACTACCCTGCTGTTCACCCGTAATACTCATCAGGCCACCTTC
This sequence comes from Alteromonadaceae bacterium, assembly GCA_041890515.1. GTDB lineage: Bacteria > Pseudomonadota > Gammaproteobacteria > Enterobacterales > Alteromonadaceae > Colwellia_A. Next base: position 12,220 of record JASDWX010000032.1, on the reverse strand, counting down.
ACCCTGTATCATGGCATCATAACCAGGTTTGTGAGCATAAGGACCTGTTTGCCCATAACCCGTAATTGAGCAATAAACTAAATTGGGATTTAATTTTTTCAATTGTGAATAATCTAAACCATATTTAGCTAAATCACCCACCTTATAGTTTTCGATAAAAACATCTGATTTAGCCACTAAGTCTTTTATGATTTCTTGCCCTTCAAAACATTTTATATCAATGGCGATTGATTTTTTATTACGGTTAGCACAATGAAAGTACGCCGCTTGAGGCGGCTGTGTATCAGTTCCATTCTTAACAAAGGGCGGTCCCCAAAAACGCGTATCATCACCCACTTCTGGGCGTTCAACTTTTATAACTTCAGCACCCAAATCAGCTAGCATTTGTGAGGCCCAAGGCCCGGCAAGTATTCGGCTTAAATCTAGCACCTTAATGCCAGTTAATGCCGATGGAGTACCTGCGTTTACTGTATTGTCCGTCATTAACAAAAAGCCTGATAACCTGTGATAGCACGTCCTAAAATCAAGGCATGTATATCATGTGTTCCTTCGTAGGTATTGACGGCTTCAAGGTTCATCATATGACGAATTACGCCAAATTCATCACTGATGCCATTACCACCATGCATATCACGAGAAGCACGTGCTATATCAAGTGACTTACCGCAGTTATTACGTTTTAATAATGAAATTAATTCTACAGGACATTCGTTTGCGTCCATTAAACGTCCCATTTGTAAACAGCCCTGCAAACCTAAAGATATCTCAGTTTGCATATCTGCAAGTTTCTTTTGAATTAGCTGATTTGATGCTAAAGGCCGACCAAATTGTTGACGGTCTACCGTGTAATTTCTTGCTGCATTAAAGCAGAACTCTGCGGCACCTAATGACCCCCAAGCTATCCCGAAACGTGCCTTATTTAAACAACCAAAAGGTCCTGCTAACCCTTTAATTGTTGGGAAGATATTTATATCTGGTACAAAAACGTTATCCATCACAATCTCGCCAGTGATTGAAGCACGAAGCGAAAACTTGCCTGCTATTTTAGGTGCGGATAAACCTTCCATTCCTTTTTCAAGCACGAAACCTCGAATATTACCCTCAAACTTTGCCCACACAACAAACACATCAGCTATCGGTGAATTCGTGATCCAGATTTTGTTTCCAGTCAAACAATAGCCACCATCAACTTTCGTGGCGTGAGTATTCATTGATGCCGGATCACTACCTGAATTAGGCTCTGTTAAGCCAAAACACCCTACCCACTCACCTGAAGCCAATTTAGGTAAATATTTCATTCTTTGCTCTTCAGTGCCATAAGCATATATCGGATGCATCACAAGAGACGACTGCACACTCATCGCACTGCGATAACCACTGTCGACCCGCTCAACTTCTCGAGCAATCAGTCCGTAACTTACATAATTAACTTCGCTGCCACCATACTGACTGGGTAAAGTTGCCCCCAGTAAACCTAACTGGCCTAACTCGCGCATAATTTCACGATCAAAGCGCTCGTGTCGATTAGCTTCGAGTATTCTCGGCATGAGTTTCTCTTGGCAATAACCATGAGCGGTATCGCGTATCATCCGCTCTTCTTCGGTTAGTTGATTGCCTAGAAACATCGGATCTTGCCAGTTGAATGGCGTTAATTTATCGCTCATGGATTTACTCACTTTACATACAGATATTCACTGTAATTTTCATTTATGACGTTACTCTATCCTTAATAATCAAATAAATATAATATATAGAACTTATACTTTTAATATCTTTTATTTATAAAGCTCATATGAATTTAAAACGCCTTGAATATTTTTGTCAATTAGCCCAGCTAGGCAACTTTACGCGAGCTGCTGTTGAAATAGGCATTGCTCAACCCGCACTCAGCATATCAATACAAAAATTAGAAAAAGAAGTAGGATTAAAGTTAATTAATCGTACTGAAAAAAATTCATTATTAACTGCTGAAGGTGAGGTCCTCTATAAACTAGCAACCCAATTATTAAGCCAAGCAAAACAAGTGGAGTTAGAGTTAGAAGAACTCAAAGATCTGGAGCGAGGTACCATTCGTTTTGGTGTTTCTGCGATGATGGGATCTTATTACTTTCCTCAAGTATTGACTGAATTCAAACAAAAACATCCAAAAATAAAAATACACTTGGTTGACCAGGGAACAGCAGCACTTGAGAAAATGCTAATTAATGGCGAACTTGACTTAGCGTTAGTACGTGGAGATTTAGAACACCAACAACTGCGTTATACAGAACTTATTGATGAAGAAATAGTAGCAGCTATGGCCATTTCGCACCCTTTAGCAAAAGAAAAAACGTTGTCATTGGCACAGTTTTGTATTGAACCCCTTGTATTATTTCATGAAGGTTACTTTTTACGCGAAGTTGTTAGTCAATATGCAAATATGCATGACTTGTCATTAGATATCCGCATGGAAACCAACCTTATTGAGTTGCAAAAATCATTAGTTCGAAATCAGGTGGGCATTACTACTTGTCTTTCACGTATTTTACAAAATGAACAGCAAGTAACATCAATACCGTTTAAACCAAAAATAGCCTTTAAATTGAGTTTGGCATGGAAAAAAAGTCATAACCTTTCTAAAGCCAGTAAAGCATTTATTGTTCACTTAAATACTACACTTGAGCCAATAGAATAAAATTATATCCAATAAGTTTTTGTGTCATGCTGATAGAAATAAAGATAATAAATAGATAAATGGATAAAACATAAATTTGGTCAGAACATTAAGATCAAAAAAGCCTGAATAACGAATTATTCAGGCTTTTTTTATGCGTATTGCTAAAGCAAAATTTGGTTAAAAAGAGATTATCTTTTTGCCAATTTTTCTTTAATACGTGCTTTACGGCCAGATAGCTCGCGCAAGTAGTAAAGTTTAGCTTGACGTACATCACCGCGACGTTTGACTTCAATAGTGTCAACAATTGGGCTATGTGTCTGGAATACACGTTCTACACCAACACCGTTCGAGATTTTACGAACAGTGAATGCAGAATTGATGCCACGGCTTTTAACAGCGATAACAACACCTTCAAATGCTTGAAGACGTGATTTATCACCTTCTGTAACTTTTACTTGTACAACAACAGTGTCGCCTGGTGCGAATGCTGGTAAATCTGTTTTCATCTGCTCTTTTTCGAGCATATCAATAATTTTACTCATAATACCTTCTTCCTAGAGTTCACAGGCATCAACAATCTCATTTGTTATCCTCTTTAATAGAAGCTAACATTTTCTTTTGTTCCGCTGTCAGAGCTAGGTTAGTTAATAATTCTGGTCTTCTAGTCCAAGTTCTTTCTAGTGACTTAAACATGCGCCATTGCTTTATGTGTTCGTGATTACCACTTAGTAACACTTTAGGTACTGACATTGCTTCTATTGAAGTGTCGAGTACTTCTGGCCTTGTGTAATGTGGACAATCTAACAAACCATCTGAGAAAGAATCTTGCTCAGCTGATTGATTATGTCCTAAAACACCCGGCACAAAACGTGCTACAGCATCGATCATATTCATCGCGGGGAGTTCTCCACCACTCAGTACATAATCACCGACTGACCATTCTTCGTCGATTTCCGACTCAATTAATCGTTCGTCTATGCCTTCATAACGCCCTGCTATAAATAACAGTTTATTATGTTGTGCTAATTCGCGTACACCTGCTTGGTCGAGTTTTCGTCCCTGCGGTGACAAATATATAACCTTAACTTGTTCTTTATCAGAACTACTATTATCACCTGATGCAGAATCTGCAGCGAAATTCGCGGCAGCTTTTGCGGCTTTAATAGCATCACGTAGCGGTTGCACCATCATTAACATGCCCGGACCACCACCATAAGGACGGTCGTCAACGGTTCTATGTTTATCGTGCGTAAAGTCTCTTGGATTCCACTTATGAAATTCAATTAACCCGTTACGGATCGCTCGGCCTGTCACCCCATACTCTGTAATGGCGTCAAACATTTCAGGAAAAAGGCTTATCACCCCATACCATCTTTTGTTTGTTGAAACGCTATTACTCAAGTTAGAAACCTGGGTCCCAGTCAACACAAATTTGTTTATTTTCAGCACTAACCGATTTTACAACTTGCTCAAAAAGATACGGAATTAAACGCTCTTTTTGACCAAAGCCGTCATTACGATTAGCTTTTACAACCAGTACATCGTTAGCGCCAGTTTCTAAAATTTCAGAAACTTGACCAAGGTCGTAACCTTTGTCAGTAACAACAGTCATGCCGATTAGATCGCGCCAGTAAAATTCCCCATCAGGCAATTCTGCTAGTACGCTCTCATTTACAAATATTTCTGATCCAACAAGCTTTTGGGCTATATCGCGATCATCAATACCAGCTACATGAACAACAATTCCGTTATTATGTTTGCGCCAATCAGATATTTCGACTGATTGTATTTTACTTCCTAATTTTAGAGACCAAGGAAAATAGTCTAATATAGCTTCGGTTTCATCAGTGAATGAATGAATTTTCAACCAACCTTTGATACCGTAAACTGCGCCTACTTTACCCAGGATGACTTCTTTATTTATTTCTTCCACAACGACTCCTAAACCTACTAAATTAATTAAGCTGCTACTTGAGCATCTTTTACTAACTTAGCCACACGATCAGATAAACCAGCACCTTGACCAACCCAATGGTTGATACGGTCTAGGTCTAAGCGTAATTTCTCAGCTTGACCTTCTGCTGTTGGGTTAAAAAAGCCAACTTTCTCGATGAAACGACCATCGCGAGAGTTACGGCTATCTGCAACAACAACCTGATAGAATGGACGCTTTTTGGCGCCGCCACGAGCTAAACGAATGGTTACCATATCGCCCTCTATTATTTAAGTGTTAAAACGAATTTTCCAGACAATTCCTGACACCCTAGGTGACAGAAAAGCTCGCATATTTTACGCTTCCTAGGATAAATAGCAAGCATAATAATTACTCGCAGTGTTTGATTGATGGGCTTTTTGTTGAATAACGATTTCTAGACGATAATTTAGGAGCAGTAATTTGAAGCCTATAAAAGCAAAAAGGTAGCGAATGCTACCTTTTTGAAGTGCAAATATAAATAATACTTAACGGCCAAACATTCCGCCGCCCATCCCACCAGCACCGCCTGAGGGCATCATGCCTTTCATATGGTAAGGTCGCATCATTTTTTTCTAAATGATCAGTAGTTTAACGGCCAAACATTCCGCCGCCCATCCCACCAACACCGCCTGGGGGCATCATGCCTTTCATAGAGCGCATCATTTTTTGCATGCCTCCTTTACCTGACATTTTCTTCATCATCTTTTGCATTTGCATAAATTGTTTTAATAAACGATTTACATCTTGAATTTGTGTTCCCGACCCTGCAGCAATTCGACGTTTGCGAGAACCTTTAATAATATCTGGGCGCTCACGCTCACCTTTGGTCATAGAACTGATGATAGCTTCCATACGCAAGGTGAGTTTATCATCCATTTGATCTTTGATTTTATCTGACATGTTGCCCATACCTGGCAATTTATCCATCATACTTGTCATGCCACCCATGTTTTTCATTTGCACGAGTTGCTCACGGAAATCTTCTAAGTCAAAACTTTTTCCGCTTTTAAATTTTTTCGCTAATTGTTCAGCTTTCTTTTTATCGACCTTCTGTTCAACTTCCTCAATTAAAGAAAGCACATCACCCATGCCAAGAATGCGAGAGGCAATACGGTCAGGATGAAAAGGTTCTAACGCTTCAATTTTTTCACCGACACCCATAAATTTAATAGGTTTACCGGTAATATGACGAATCGAAAGCGCAGCACCGCCACGAGCGTCACCGTCTGTTTTCGTTAAGATAATACCGGTTAATGGTAATGCGTCACCAAATGCTTTAGCGGTATTAGCCGCATCTTGTCCCGTCATTGCATCAACGGTAAAGAGTGTTTCTACGGGGTTGATCGCGGCATGTAAATCTTGAATTTCAGTCATCATGTCTTTATCGACATGTAAACGACCCGCGGTATCTACAATCAATACATCGAATAGAAACTTTTTAGCATGTTCTATCGCCGCATTAGCAATATCTATGGGTTTTTGCGAAATATCACTTGGGAAAAATTCAATACTAATTTCATTCGCTAATGTTTCTAGCTGTTTAATTGCAGCCGGACGATAAACATCGACACTGACGACTAAGACTTTTTTCTTTTCACGTTCAGTTAAGTATTTTGATAGCTTTGCAACAGAGGTCGTTTTACCTGCCCCTTGCAAGCCGGCCATTAATACAACCGCTGGTGGAGCTGCTTTTAAATTAAGTGTCTCGTTCACTTCACCCATTGCATGTTCAAGTTCTTTTTGAACAATTTTGACGAAGACTTGCCCTGGCGTTAAGCTTTTAGAAACATCTTGACCAACCGCACTTTCTTTTACTTTTGCGATAAATTCACGAATAACAGGTAAAGCGACATCGGCTTCGAGTAGTGCCATTCGCACTTCACGCAAAGTTTCTTTAATGTTATCTTCAGTTAACCGGCCTCGGCCACTGATATTTTTTAACGTTTTCGTTAAACGATCGGAAAGATTCTCAAACATGTTCGACTCTATATTGTGCTGAATATAAAAATTATTGCATATTATACGCACCAATAAAATAAGCGAAAGGATTAATACTAATTCCAATAAGTTTATTCACATCCAGCAAGCTTTAATATAATAGATTTCTCATCACATTAATAAGTGATTATAAGATAAATAAATCATCGTTATTTGATGTAGGGCAATGCACCTTATTGTAAGTATGGTAAGCTGCTACCTGGTTTGAATTTTATATAAATAACATAGTGAATGTCTTGGAATATTTATCTGCATTACTGACAAATTTTTTAGCCTTAAGTGCTGAAGCAAGTCCTTGGTTATTATTAGGTTTACTCATCGCAGGTTTAATGAAGTCTTGGGTGCCGACTAAGATTTTAAGTCAACATTTGGGTGAAGGTAAACTCGCTATAGTTAAAGCCGCTATTATTGGCGCGCCTTTACCCTTATGTTCGTGTGGTGTTATTCCTGTTGCTACCGAGTTACGCAGAAGTGGCGCCTCAGCTTCAGCAACCTCTTCTTTTTTAGTGGCGACACCAGAAACAGGTGTTGACTCTGTTTCTGTTTCTTACGCTTTATTAGGCCCTGTTTTTGCTATTTATCGGCCAATAACAGCCATTCTTTCTGCTATTATTACCGGTTTACTCGTTTCAACGGTAAAAAAAGAAGATATATCTTTACCTAAAAGTTCAATGGATAAACGGAAGTCTTGTTGTGCAAGTAAGCATACACCTGAGCCTGAAGTCGTAAAGGTTTCATGTTGTGATAGTAAAAATCAAGCAAATAAATCAGAGAGTGTTCTCAGTAAAACCATTTCAGGAATTCATTATGCGGCAACGAAGCTTATTGACGATATAATTATCTGGTTGCTAGTCGGACTTATATTTGCAACCCTCATAAAAACATTTCTCCCCGAATCCTTCTTATTAAGCTACGGCAGTGGTTTAGGTGCAATGTTAGTCATGATTGCTATTTCAATTCCTATGTATATTTGTGCTACAGCATCCACCCCTGTAGCCGCGGGTTTCATTTTAGCCGGTATATCACCTGGAACAGCTTTAGTCTTTATGATGGCAGGACCTGCAACGAATATTTCAACATTGGGCGTGATTAAAAATGAGATGGGTAGTGGTGTATTAATAAGGTATTTATTAGGCATATCGTTGAGTGCAATTGGCTTTGGCTTGTTACTTGACTCAGGCTTAGCGTTTTTCGATGTAAATATTGTCCAACAAATGCAGCATAGCCATGAATTGTTACCCTTTTGGTTTGGACTATCCTGCGCAGGGTTAATTGCCGTTTTATCGATTAAACCATTGAGAAATTTGGTTTTATAACTTTAGTATCTGGCGTATTACATACATTCTGATAGAATCGCTTGATTATATAATTGCTTAACTTTTAAATTCTAGTGTGGGAGCACGTTGTGAGTTTTTCCGATATTTTTTCTTTGATTTCATTTTTGGCTTATAGCATTGCCACTTCTGCAATGATATTGCGTTTATTTCACCCTAAAGGGCCAAATTTAGTTTTTGTATTATTTTTTGGTTGTTTAGCCATGGTATTACACACCTTGAGTAATGCGCAATTTTTAGTCGCTCAAGCTGATATCAACTTTGCGCTGCCTAATGTTATCTCTTTAGTCAGTTTAGTTATTTGTTTATCTATCTCAGCATTTGCTCTACGTTTTAAGGTAAATTTGCTCTTACCGGTTATTTATGGTTTTGCAGGTATTTGGCAACTGCTTATGGTCTTCATACCAAGCGTAGCACAGGCACCTTTAATCAATCACGAATTTAGTGTCATCAGTCATGTAACACTTGCTTTGTTGTCTTATTGTATTTTGATTATTTCCACGCTTTATGCTTTTCAAGTCGCTTATATCAACTTAAAATTAAAAACAAAAAATTTAACGGCAGTTAGCCACTTACCTCCGTTAATGCAAGTAGAAGGTCAGCTTTTTATTATTTTAGGTATTGGCACGAGTTTTTTACTGCTCAGCCAAGTGATTGGCTTTTTATTCCTAGATGGCATGATCTCAAAAGAAAATGTACATAAAACGGTATTATCCATTTTAGC
>JASDWX010000032.1:0-3523 GCA_041890515.1 Alteromonadaceae bacterium | reverse complement strand
ATTCAGCTACACTCTGGGGCCATTATAAGAAAGGTTGGCGTGGTCACCGTGTATTAATATTGACTATAACGGGCAGTTCACTTTTAACATTGGCTTACTTTGGTAGCCGTTTTGTTAAAGAGTTTATTTTACTCTAAATTTATAATCATGATCTCTAAACACAAATAGCACATTAATATTTACTTAGCGATTCAGTTAAAAACAACATAAGGTTCCTTTTTTGGACAACATATCTACGGAAATTCTTTTTGCCACGCTTGGCATTCTTATCATTTTCTCAGCCTATTTTTCAGGGTCTGAAACCGGCATAATGTCGCTTAATCGTTATCGATTACGTCATTTAGAAAAACAAAATCATAGTGGTGCTAAACGGGTTAGTAGATTGCTTGCTCGCCCCGATAAACTTATTGGGCTGATTCTTATTGGCAATAATTTGGTTAATATTTTTGCTACCTTAATAACTGGTATAATAGCTGAACGCCTATATGGGGATACTGGAATTTTTTATGCAGGTTTATTATTAACCTTAATTATCTTAATTTTTGCAGAAGTAACACCAAAAACATTAGCGGCTTTGTATCCTGAGAAAATAGCCTTTCCAAGTTCAATTATTCTCTCTTTACTTTTAAAATTATTATTCCCATTCGTTGTTGCCGTCAATTGGATCACTAATGGTTTATTGATGTTAATTGGGATCAGTCCAGAACAAAGGCAAGAGCATAGTTTAAGTTCTGAAGAACTCAGAACAGTGGTAAACGAGTCAGGCGCAATGCTCGCAAAGCGCGATCAAAATATGTTAGTCGGTATTCTTGATCTAGACAAAGTCACGGTTGAAGATATTATGATCCCACGTAACGAATTAGTCGGTATTGATATTAATGATGACTGGAAAAAAATTCAGAAAAAATTGGCTCAATCAAACCATACACGCGTATTACTCTACCGTGACAATATGGACGACGTCGTGGGTTATATTCACCTTCGTGACGCCTTAAAATTATTATTTAAAAATCAATTCACAAAAACCACCTTGATCCGTGCAGTAAAAGAGCTCTATTTCATTCCAGAAGGCACAACCCTTAATGTTCAATTATTAAAATTTCAACATGCTAAGGAACGATTAGGTTTAGTTGTTGATGAATATGGTGATATTCAAGGTTTAGTCACACTAGAAGATATTTTAGAAGAAGTTGTTGGCGATTTCACGACGACGATGGAGCGAACCACCAGCGAAGAAGTACATTTGCAACCTGACGGAAGTTATTTAGTTGACGGTAGTGCAACCGTACGTGACATAAATAAAGAGATGACGTGGTTTTTTCCAACAGATGGCCCTAAAACGTTAAATGGTTTAATTATCGAATATTTGGAAGATATCCCTGAAGCTAATTTAAGTGTACGTATAGCTGGCTATCCGTTAGAAATTATTGAAGTTTCAGATAACATGATAAAAACTGTTCGTATACTTCCTGACCTATATATTGCTAAACAATAGGATCTATAACATTAGTTAATCACATGACTAACGATAATAAAAAGGCCTTAAAACATCATTTAAAGGCCTTTTATTCTGTCCTCTTTATTATGGTATCTATTTACTTTTAATATGCTCATTTCATCTTTTGTGGATAATACCATCAACAACCAAAGTTACTCACAAAGTTATTCACAACACCTGATCTATTCATGCTTTTTCCACAATTTCTGTGGATAACAAAACGCAGCCCAATAATAGCCAGCCCTTACATAATGCAATGATTTTTTTTAAAATTATGAAGTTTTTTTACAATAACTTTTAGGAGTTAAAACGTAGGTGTTTACGAGCCTTTTTAACTTAGACATTATTTAGGAAATATTGACAGTATTGATTATATAAATAGCGGCATTTTTGATTTAGCGCTAAAAATAAAAAGCATGACCTTTTTGAAAAGATCATACTAATACTTTTTATTTACTTCATTTTGATCAAAGAACGATTAATCAAAAAACAATCGCCACAACCATCCGTGGTTTAAATCAGCCTCACAACTTTTTAATTGACTGCTGTATCTCCTCGCTCGGTTGTCCACTTTTCGGGCAACCTTCACTAGCCAAGGCTTCTTTTTATAGGAGCGCTTCTTAAATCCACCCCAACCTTCGTGATAGTTTAAGTATTGATTGTAGGAATCCCACTTAGATACGTTATTAATTTTCTGAGTTTTAAAAATAAACCAGCCCATGAAGTCGATTGCATCTTCAAAGTCATCACGATCGGCACCTGAATTGTCTGTTTCTCGAATATAATCAGCCCAGGTCATCGTTTTTGCTTGAGAATAGCCGTAAGCAGTACTTACTCTTCCCCAAGGAATAAAGCCCAATAAATAATCTCTAGGGGGCAATGCATCTGCTCTGAATGAACTTTCTTGAAACATCATACTCATGGGGACATGAATAGGCACTCCCCAACGATCTCGGACTTCTTTGGCTGCAAAATACCAATCACGATGTTCTCGAAAAATTTCACATATATTTTCTGGGTTTTTCGGAGGTGAAGTCGCACAACTTGAAAGTAATATAATACTGAGCATTGAAATAAAAAAAGGTTTGATAAATGGCATAACATCAATACGTTATTGAATTAGATATTGTTATCATGCCAGAAAGATTGCGTTATACCAAGTGAAGTAACTAATTGATCACTGAGTGATAATAGATGGGCTTATCAGAAATGAATGAAGATAATAATACAAAGGCGATGTAAAAAAGCTTTTAATTTAAATTCAACTTTATTGAACTATATTGAAAAATCACACTCTTACTTTACGAGTGTTTATATTTCCTTTAGTGTTTTATGTTTCTATTTCGCATCCCTTTTCAGAGATGCGTTTTTTTTGCCTGAAATTAGTTTCAAATTTTATTTTACATAAATTGAACTAATCTAAAATAAACTGCTCTTACTTTACGAGTGTTTATATTCCCTTTAGTGTTTTATGTTTTATTTTTCTATTTCGCATCCCTTTCGGAGATGCGTTTTTTTTGCTGTTTATTTAGCGACGTAAAAAAATTAGAACGTATTGATGTTTTTAAATAACCCAAGGAACCATAAAAGACATGACAATTATTTTTTAAAGTAACACTTAGCAAGCCTGCTTTATATATTATTAGCGCGTCGTCCTAACACGCTTTTTTAGTCTTATTTACCTAATATAAAGTTATGTTGCGAAATAATCTGATAAAAACATATCAAAGTCTACTTCGTCAGCGCTTTCAATACTTTTTTGTTCTTGATGCGATTTTGTTGCCGCTTCTCTAAAGTATTGTTCACTGTAAACTTGATAATCGCTGTCGAGTAACTTCTGACGATAGTCTTGTGCTTGTTGTAAAGCAATTTTTGTTAAGCTTTTATCTTGATTAACAACACAGTCAAGTAATATAGCTGAAGGGGTTAAGCTCGGATCTATCAATTTTTTTTGTTCATTTATTAACGCTTGAGTATATTTATCAATACCGTGTGCGTTATCTAAAAGTTCAGCAACTTTCTGCA
>JASDWX010000031.1:0-26897 GCA_041890515.1 Alteromonadaceae bacterium | reverse complement strand
GCATAAAGCACCGGGTGTTTTAACTGATATGGAGCTATACGAGAGTGTAGATGCAATTATTGCACAGGTGAGCTATTCATTCTAAAGTATAAATATTAACAGCAATAAAAATCTTAAAGCCCTTATTTAATGAAGTGAATATGGGCTTTATCTTTTTGTAAAGGTCGAAAATTGAATAAAAGTCGAAAAATAATCGTTACTCAACGACCAGATGGATTCTGCATTCAATTTGATGCAATGGCTAGCGCTTGCGAAGTTATTGCAGAAATCGATGATAAAGACCTCGCTAATAAAATAGCTAAAACAGTGAGTGAAGAAGTCTGGCGTATTGAAGATAAGTATAGCCGCTATAATCCCCTTAGCCTTTGCAGCCAAATTAATAAAGGTTGTGGCAGGCCTATTGAAATTGATGATGAAACCTTTGCTTTGCTAAATTTTGCGGATACCTGTTTTCAACTTAGTGATGGTATTTTTGACTTAACATCTGGTGTATTAAGAAAAGTGTGGCGTTTTGATTGTACAGACAATATACCGAGCCAGGGTTCTATAACTAAAGAGTTGAAAAATATTGGTTGGCAAAAAATAGTATATGACAATACAAAAATTATTTTGCCTTCACTTATGGAAATTGATTTTGGCGGCATTGGCAAAGAATATGCTGTAGACCGCGCACTGTTATTAATCAACGCACTAACAGACCAACCCGTGCTCGTTAACCTTGGCGGTGACTTAGCAACAAACTTAGCCCGTAAAAATGGAGAGCCATGGCAAGTTGGCGTTGAACATCCTGGTTTTGTTGATAAAAAAACGATGGTGGTGTCTTTATTTAAAGGCGCATTAGCAACAAGTGGTGACGCTAAACGTTTTTTATTAAAAAATGGCAAACGTTATAGCCACATTCTTAATGCTAAAACAGGTTGGCCAATTCAGAATGCTCCACATTCAATAACCGTTTCAGCTCCACAATGTATACAAGCCGGTTTATTAGCCACCTTAGCTCAAATGCAAGGGGAGAATGCGGAACAATTCTTATTAGAACAAGAGATTAAACATTGGGCTATTCGTTAACGCTTTAAAGGTTCCTATGACTTATGTTTTTTATTATAAATTGAATTAGCCGTCGAATAATTAGAATCTGGTAGCAATTAAAGCAACAGCCTAAATAATATATTTACGATTAAAGATGAGTGAGATTTTCTTTTGATGGATGCGTTTATAAAATAAAAAACGTTTATTGAGTATACTCAGCGGGAGTTTAGCTTTTAAATATATATAACAAATCAGCCAAATATACAGGAAGTTTATGAAATATTTATTCATTATTATTAGTCTATTTTCTGCTATAACTATAGCAGAGCAATATTCAGTACAGGGTATTGAAGTTATTGGTAAAGCATCAGTAAAGGCAGAACCTGATCAATTTATTTTTACAGTATCAATTAATCAACGAGGGGCTATAGCCAGTAAAGCTAAAGCACAGGTTGATCAAAAAAGCAGTTTAGTAACAGATATGTATTTATCAATGGGGATTGCCAAAAATGCGATTGAATCTGCTCGATTACAACTGACACCTCGTTATGAACAAAAAACGTATGCTCCTGAATTTGAAGTACATAAAAGATTGACTGAAGAAAGTGTCAATAAAGGCAAAAGTCATGCGAAAGCTGTTATTAATAACAATCAATTAGCGAGCAACACATTATATAGGCAAGAAAAAATTTACTTTGAAGTCTCTCGTACCATTATGGTGACATTTACCGACTTTACACTTTATGATCAACTTCTTGATAATGTGGTTAAAATTGGTGTTAGTCAAATCTCCCCATTAAAAACGTCTATTACAAACAATGAAGCTTTATATCAACAAGCATTGATAAAAGCCTTAGAAAATGCCAGTCAAAAAGCTGAAGCCATCGCTAAAAAAATTAACGTGAAGCTAGGGAAACTGGCTAGTTTCAAAGAATCGTCTTATCACACACCAAACGCTTATATCGTGGCAAGCAGGAGCAGTGATGGTTTTAGTTCACAAGTTGCACGAAAAGACGTTTCAGCACAAGTAAGTGTTACATTTGCTATTAAAGATGATAAATAATGACCTGTGTTTATTGATTTAGAAGAAATATAGGTGAAAACTGCATTAAAACTGTAATAAGAGCTTTAACTTCACAGGATATCGGGTTATGTTATGCGTTTTTTGACCATCATTTATCTTTGATAAACTAAGAATACAGCTATTTATGAACAAAAATGATTTATATCAAGAACTTTATCAACAAGTTGATGCTTTAATTAGTGATGAGTCTGATACTATTGCCAATATGGCAAATATTAGCGCCTTGCTCTTTGAGTATTTACCGCAAGTTAATTGGGTTGGTTTTTACCGTTTAATTAACAATGAGCTAGTATTAGGTCCTTTCCAAGGGAAAGTTGCTTGTATCCGTATTCCTTTAGGAACTGGAGTTTGTGGCAATGCCGCTAGCCAGCGTATTACTCAACGAGTTGCTAATGTTCATTCATTTGATGGTCACATCGCCTGTGATGCAAGTACTAACTCAGAAATTGTTATTCCAGTGAAAATGGATAACGAAGTTATTGCTGTACTCGATATAGATAGCACGGTATATGATCATTTTGATGAAAATGATCAACAAGGATTAGAAGCAATAATAAATTTATTTGAAAATATCATGATCAAGCATGGCGTGGTAAACTAATGAAAGAAATTATTGTTATTCATGATTATCTCGTTAGCGAAAGTATTGTCGGTGACTGGGATGGGCAAGAAGAATTTGTCGCTGAGCGCATAAATGAAATTTATCATCTGATTTACGATTTAGCTGAAGAAGATATTGAACCAGAGATTTTAGCGCAGTTATTATCTTTGGTTTGGGATTATTGGATCAGCCAAGAATCACTACCAGAAATAGAAAGTGAAGATATTTATGATTGGTGCCAACATTTGTTGGATAACCGTGAACAGTACCTTCAAGATTTAACCTCTTAACCTCTAACCACTCAAGATTTAAGCATTTTTAAAAAAGTTGTATTTATGGACACTAAAATAGAAAACGAAATGATCAAAACAGACATTACTGAAACCGAAGTTAACGCTGAAGTTACAGAAAAAACACCGGTAACGGTTGAACCAGACTCGGAAGTTAAGCGTTTAAGCACAAAAGAAATTATTGCTTATTTAGCTGAAAAATTTCCTAAGTGTTTTTCAATTGATGGGCCAGCTAAAGCGCTTAAAATTGGTATCTTTCAAGATTTATCTGAGAAGCTAATTGAAGATGAAACGGTCAGTAAAACACGTTTGCGCCAAGCATTAAGGCACTACACAAGTAGCTGGCGTTACTTAAAAGCTGTTAAGTTAGGAAATTTTCGCGTTGATATTGACGGGAATGATTCTGCTGAGATTGATCAAGAGCAAGCTGACTATGCAATTAAGACGCTAAAAGAGAGCCAAGAAAAATTTGGTAACAAAATTAAACACGACAAAACAGGCAAAAAACCTTATAAGGGTTCTAAGCTTAATAAGTCGGACAATTCATCTGAAACAAAATCGTCTGCTCACAGTCAAGTAGTTCAGCAAGACAAACAAGAAAAGCAAGCTAAATTTAAGTCGGTAAAATCTACAAAACGGACTCATGTAAAAGCTGAAGTTAAACTTGTTCCAGTTGAAACCAGCGCAGTTGTTGTTGGTAAAAGTGTTAAGGTTAAATTAGGTAACTCACCTATGGATGCCGTTATCACTGAAGTTGCTGGTAAAGATGTGAGTGTACAATTAAATTCAGGGATGGTTGTTAAGACACAAATTAAAAATATATTTACTGAATAAATTGGAGTATTTGGGCATGCTAAAAATTTGTCGTATCGCAATTGCCGTTTCTTTATCGCTATCAGCAATAACCACCTTTGCTTTTGAAAGTCTCGAAAATGTAGACACTCTTCCCATCTTGGCGCCTGAAAGCCAGCATGCCACATCGAGTAAACGCGTTACGGCGCAGTTTACTCGTGCACATTACACTCAAGTGAAGATGGACGATGCTCTTTCTGAAAAAATATTTGATCGTTATATAAAGCAACTTGATTATGCTCGGAATGTTTTTTTAGCAACTGATATTGATGCTTTTCAAAAATACCGTTTCGAATTTGACCGCATTATTGCTCGTGGAAAATTAGATGTAGCTTATGAAATATTTAATCTAAATCTTCAAAGACGCTTAGAACGCTATGAATATGCGTTAAGTCTATTAGAAAAAGAGTCATTCGATTTTACTAAAGACGAAGTGTATAACTTTGACCGAGAAGAAGCCGCTTGGCCAAAAGACATAGAAGAATTAAATGCATTATGGCGCTTAAAAGTTAAGTATGACGCACTAAACTTAACGTTAGCAGACAAAAAATGGCCTAAAATACAAAAGGTATTAGGCAAGCGTTATCGTTATGCCATCAAAAGATTGAAGCAAAGTGAAAGTGAAGATGTTTTTCAAGTTGTCATGAATAGCTTTGCTCGCGTTGTAGAACCTCACACTTCATATTTATCACCTAGAAATGCTGAAAAATTTCAAATGGACATGAACTTGTCTCTTGAAGGTATAGGCGCAGTGCTTCGAGCAGAAGAAGACTATACGGTTATAAACAGTGTTGTACCAGGTGGACCTGCAGACAAGTCGAAAAATGTTAAACCTAAAGACAGAATAGTAGGTGTCGCTCAAGATAAAGATAAATTTGAAGATGTTATTGGATGGCGTTTAGATGATGTAGTTGATTTAATCAAAGGGCCTAAAGGCACTACGGTTCGTTTGCAAATATTACCTGCTAAAGCTGAAGATGATGCTGTTATTAAGGTTGTTACCATTGTACGCGACAAAATTATTCTTGAAGATAGAGCAGCAAAATCAGAAGTTTATTTTGAAAATAAAGATGATGAAAATTCAAAAAAACTAGGTGTTATTACCATTCCTAGTTTTTACAATAATCTATCTCGTGATGTTAAGAAGGAACTGGATAAATTAAAAGCTGAACAAGTTTCTGGCATTATTGTCGATTTACGTGGTAATGGCGGTGGCTCGTTACGCGAAGCAACATTATTAACAGGATTGTTTATTGAAAAAGGTCCTGTCGTTCAAGTACGTGATGGTGCAAATCGAGTACAAGTAAATAGTGATGATGATGGTCTAAGTTCTTATAACGGTTCCTTAACGGTTATGGTCAATCGATACAGTGCTTCTGCATCTGAAATCTTTGCTGCAGCCATTCAAGATTATGGACGTGGTGTTATTGTTGGAGAGCATACTTTTGGTAAGGGTACTGTTCAACAACACCGCGGCTTAGGACGTGTTTATGATCTTTACGAAAATCCCTTTGGTAGTATTCAATTTACCATCGCTAAATTTTATCGTATAAATGGTGGTAGCACCCAACATAGAGGTGTATTACCAGACATCACTTTTCCTTCTGCTGTTAACCCAGAAGATTGGGGTGAAAGTAAAGAAAAAAATGCACTGCCATGGGATCAAATCCCAAAAGCAAGATATCAACGCTTAGATAATTTATCTAATGACTTGTCATATTTAAGCTCATTACATACTGAACGTATTAAGTCTAATCGTGAATTTAACTATTTACTTGATGATATTGTCATCTATCAAAAAGAAAAAGATGATAAAACAATTTCCTTAAAGCTTATTGAACGTAAGAACAAGCGTGAAGAACGTAAAGGACAACAACTTGTTCGCGCCAATGAACGTTTAGTGATAATGGGTAAAGAAAAAGTGAAAACCCTCGAAGATTTACCGGATGAGTTGGAAGAGTTAGATCCATTTTTGGATGAAACTGCAAAAATCACTTTTGATTTAATTTCTCTTGGCAAAGTTGCTAAGAAATAATTTAACAGGGTATAACCAAAAAGAGCCGCTTTATTGCGGCTTTTCTGTAAAAAAAATAGCTAAAGACTGTTTGATTAAGGTATTCAAATTGTGCTTTATGAGACTATAATGAAAAAGCTAAAAAATTAGATTAATTAAAAATTAGATAATTTTTGACAGATATATCAAACCATAATAATAAAAACTAAAGGTCAGCATCGCACATGACAGAGCCAGAAAAAAATAACGATAAAATAGTAACGAACACTCCGAAATCACCCAGTATGCTTGACGCTTTAATTCCGATAATAGCATTAGTAGTGATGTTAACAACCGCAGTAGCGTTTTTTGGTGACAACTCATCTTTTGGCCCTAACCAAATAGCTTTATTACTGGCTATGGGAGTAGCAATTGTAATAGGCATTAAAAACCGCCATACATGGCAATCTATTGAAAAAGCGATTGTTGGTGGTATTTCAATTTCTCTTGGTGCTATTTTAATTTTATTAGCGGTTGGCTCCTTAATAGGTACTTGGTTACTTTCAGGTACTGTTCCAACCATGGTTTATTATGGTTTACAAATCATTGATCCAAGTTGGTTCTACGCAGCTGCTTGTTTAGTTTGTGGTATTGTTGCAATGAGCATTGGTAGCTCTTGGACAACAGCGGCTACAGTGGGTGTTGCATTCATAGGTATTGCGAGTGGTTTTGAAATGTCCAGTGCCGTTACCGCTGGTGCGGTTATTTCGGGTGCTTATTTTGGCGATAAGTTATCTCCTTTGTCTGAAACGACAAATCTTGCTCCAGCTGTAGCAGGTAGTGAATTATTCGAACATATTCGTTATATGTTATGGACAACCATACCTTCTATTAGCATTGCTCTTATATTATTTCTTATTATTGGTTTTGATCACTCATCAGCAGTTACAGGTGATACAGCCAGTATTGATATGTTGCTTACAACACTTGATGCTACTTATAATATTTCAGTACTTAACCTTATCCCCTTATTTATTTTACTTTTCTTAGCCTTTAAAAAAGTGCCAGCATTTCCTGCTGTTGCCATTGGTGCATTAATTGGCGCAGTTTGGGCATTGATATTTCAACAAGAACTCATTTTGAACATGGCCGCAGAAGGTATGACTGGCGCTAAAGCATACATAATGGTGGTTTGGACGGCATTTTTTGATGGTGTAGTGGTTAATACGGGCAATAAACAAATTGATGAATTGCTTAGTCGTGGTGGTATGAAGGGTATGCTAAACACTATTTGGTTAGTAATATGTGCATTAAGCTTTGGCGCTGTGTTAGAGCATCTCGGTATGTTAGATAAATTCGTAAAAGCAATTCTATCTACGGCTAAATCTACAGGTAGCTTAATTGCCAGCACAGTAGCAACGTGCATCGGTACTAATTTAATAACAGCTGACCAATATATGGCGATAGTTATGCCAGGAAGAATGTATAAAGCTGAATTTAAAAACAGAGGCTTACATCCAACGGTGTTAAGCCGTACTTTAGAAGATTCCGGTACCATAACCTCACCATTAATTCCATGGAATACTTGTGGTGCTTTTATGATTGGCGCTTTAGCGTTAACGTCATATGATTATATTTTTTACTGTTTCTTTAATTTAATTAATCCAATAATTGCTGTTATTTATGGTTATACGGGTTATAAAATTAAAATGTTAACAACGAATGATGCAGAGGTATAAAGCAGTCACATCAAATCAAACGAATACATGAATATGGATAATTCATCCTTTATTTACGCTTAATATCGACTTAACATAAAGCCTGTTTCTGCAGGCTTTATACTTTTTTCAAAAAGGAATATCTCATGACTGACTTTACCGCTCGCTATTTATCTGATTACCAAGTTTCAAACTTCTCAATCAAGAACGTAGATCTCACCTTCGAACTCGCAGACACCGCTACACTTGTGACAAATACAATGACAATCAAGCGAGATAATAAAAACGCTAAGCAATTAGTGCTTGATGGAGAACAGCTAAAACTCGTTTCGTTATACGTAAATCAGAAATCATTAGCAGATAATTGTTATCAGACGAGTACAACGCGGTTAACGATAGATATCGACGCAGATGAATTCATTTTAACAATCGTGACAGAAATTGATCCACTTAATAACACTTCGCTTGAAGGGTTATTTAAGTCAGGTGGCGCTTTTTGTACACAATGTGAAGCTGAAGGCTTCAGACGTATCACCTATTATTTAGATCGCCCTAATGTTATGGCGACATTTTCAACAAAAGTAATAGCAAACAAAGATCAATATCCGTATTTATTATCGAACGGTAACAAAACAGAAGAAGGGGATTTACCTGAAGGTAAGCATTATACGTGTTGGCTTGACCCACACCCAAAACCTTGTTATTTGTTTGCACTAGTGGCAGGAGATTTTGACTTATTAAATGATACATTTACCACAGAAGAAAATAGAGAAGTTGCCCTAGAAATATTTGTTGATAAAGGAAATTTACATAAAGCACATCATGCGATGTCATCACTTAAAAAATCGATGCGCTGGGATGAAGAAACTTTTGGTTTAGCTTATGATTTAGATATTTATATGATTGTCGCCGTCGATTTTTTCAATATGGGCGCAATGGAAAATAAGGGCTTAAACGTTTTTAATTCCAAATTTGTTTTGGCTGATGACGAAAGTGCTACAGATACTGATTTCTTTAATATTGAAGCCGTTATTGGACATGAATATTTTCATAACTGGACAGGTAACCGCGTTACTTGCCGTGATTGGTTTCAATTAAGTTTAAAAGAAGGGTTAACTGTATTTCGCGATCAACAGTTTAGCGCCGATATGCATAGTGCGACAGTAAACCGTATCAAAAATGTTAGATTACTACGTTCTCAACAGTTCGCTGAAGATGCGGGTCCAATGGCACATCCCATTCGCCCTGAAAAAGTTTTGGAAATGAATAATTTTTACACCCTTACCGTTTACGAAAAAGGTGCAGAAGTTATTCGTATGATCCATACACTACTAGGAAAAATCAATTTCAGAAAAGGGATGGATTTATATTTTGCTCGTTTCGATGGAATGGCCGTTACCTGTGATGACTTTATAAAGGCCATGTCTGATGCTTCAGGTGTAGACCTCACTTTATTTCAAACGTGGTATCATCAATCAGGCACACCGACTTTACATATTAAAGAAAACTTTTTGAACGGCCAATACCAATTAACCATTGGACAGAGGAGCCCAATACAGAAAAGTGGTAATGCCGGCGAAGTGTTACATATCCCAATAGCTGTTGAGCTCATTGAAAATAACAAAGTAGCGAGAAGTGAATTACTTGAGTTAACCTCAGATAAGCAAACGTGGACATTTGATGATTTTTCTCAGAAGCCTGTTTTAGCTGTTCTAGCTGATTTTTCTGCGCCGGTTAAATTGTCTTTTAACCAAACGGATAAAAACCTGACAACTATTATGGCCTTTGCTGATGACGAGTTTTGTCGTTGGGATGCAGGTCAGCAGTTAATGTTGAATTACATTAAAAAATTAGTTAACGACGAAAAATTTGTCCTACCTCAAAGTTTATTAGTTACCTACCAAACTATTTTTGATGCTAAAACAGATAATGCGCTCAAAGCAGAGCAGTTAACTTTACCCAGTTTTGATGAAGTTATTGCAGAAATAGAGCAAGTCGATCCGATAAAAGTTGTCAATGCGATCTCAGCGGTTAAGCTATTTTTAGTAAAAGGCTTAGCAGAATCTTTTGAAGCAGCATACGCTGATAACAAGACCACACAATATAAATATGGTGGTAAAGAAGTAGGGGAAAGAGCACTAAAAAATGTTTGTTTATCTTACTTATCTCTACTTGATGAAAAGCAAGAATACGTATTACAGCAATATCAAGCATCTGATAATATGACTGATACTTTATCAGCACTTGTATGTTCTGCTAAAAATAATTTGGATGACTTTGAAGAACAGATGCAACATTTTGAAAATAAATGGCATGCTACACCTTTAGTTATGGATAAATGGT
This sequence comes from Alteromonadaceae bacterium, assembly GCA_041890515.1. Classification (GTDB taxonomy): domain Bacteria; phylum Pseudomonadota; class Gammaproteobacteria; order Enterobacterales; family Alteromonadaceae; genus Colwellia_A. The sequence continues at coordinate 16,987 of JASDWX010000031.1, read as the reverse complement.
TCAGTATTGCTGCTCAGCAATCCGCGACTAATATTTTTGATGTACTTGAAAAATTGTTAACACATCCCCTGTTTAGTCTAAAAAACCCAAATAGAGCAAGATCATTAATTGGCAATTTTAGTGCCAACAACCCTCGTAACTTTCATTGTAAATCAGGGCAGGGTTACCAATTTCTCGCTAAACAAATTGCTTTGTTAAATGAAATTAATCCACAGGTAGCTTCAAGATTGATCACACCACTTATTCAATTTAAGTCGTTTGATCTCATCAGACAGCAACTCATGCGAGCTGAGTTAGATAAACTGACTAGGCTGGAAAATCTATCGAAAGATTTAAAAGAAAAGCTTGATGCTGCTCTAGCCACCTAACTGTTTTATGAAATATTACTTTGCAATAAAGATGACTTCTGCTGAATATTTTCCTTACTATGAAGGGAAAGTTCAACAGTTAGTTGTTACCACCACAACAGGCATTAGAGTTCAATTTCCAGCAATGCATTTGCGGAAATATCTACTATCAAACGGAATAAGTGGGTATTTCTGTATGGAAACTAAAAATAATAAATTTTTATGTTTAACAAAAATAGGATAATTAGAGTATTAGCTTTAAACAGTGGTCCGACCATCTGATGTGTTTGAAGCTTACTCATCAATTTCGCTGTAACACTTAATACAAGCATATAGTTGTTGAAAACCATATGAAGAAAATTTTGTTTTAAACGCTTGTTTAAAACGCAAGTGTCCAATTAGCTTTTTATCGATTAGAAGTCATTAAAACACTGGGTCTTATCAATTGTTTTTACCCCTTGCACCATTGATGGAATGATGCAATTATTGTTTTAGAGTACTTATTTTGATAGTAAGTATCGATGATAAAAATAAAATACAATCTACACGCTCTGGGGAGAGAATAAATGAATTATAGCCCTCGTAATAGGTTTTACAAAAAACCTCTGGCTGCAAGTATAACCGCTGCACTCGTTTGTTTAGTAACAGCAAGCCAAGTACAAGCTGAGAATTTCACATTAGGTAACTTTGACATTAGCTTTGATTCAACGTTTAGTTATGGACAAAGTTGGCGTGTAGAAGACCGTAATTGGAATGACAATGTTGGTAAATCGAATAATCTTAATAATGGTTTTGATTTCAGTAACTACCATCCATCGTTAAATGTAAATCCAGATCCTGGAACGGTATGGAATGGACAAGGTGGTTATTCAACCAATGGCGATAACGCTAACCTTAATTACAATTCAGGTGATAGCTTTTCTCAGATAATTAAAGGTTCACACGAACTTGATATTCGCTATGAAAATTTTGGACTGTTTGTTCGCGGTATGTATTTCTATGATATGGAAATGAGCGATAGTCAACGAGCATGGACTAATCCTTTATCTAATGTTAATAACGACCCTTGTCGTGACGATGAAGCAAGTCAGCAATTATGTAATGATGTAAGATTGCTTGATGCTTTCGTTTATGGCGATTTTGAAATTGGAGAAATGCCCTTATCTGTTCGTATAGGTCAGCAAGTGATCAGCTGGGGAGAAAGTACATTAATCTCTCACGGTATAAGTGAACTTAACCCTGTTGATATTGCACGTCTTCGTGCACCAGGTTCAGAATTAAAAGAAGCCTTTATTCCATTTGGTGCTGTTTGGGCATCATTAGGTGTTTCTGAAAACTTCAATATTGAAGCCTTTTATCAATACAATTGGGAAAAAACAGTACTACCAGCTCCCGGTAGTTATTTCTCAACAAATGATTTTGCTGGCGACGGTGGTCAATACAATAATGTTCAATTAGGTTTTGCTAGTAACCCAGATATGGATCTAGATTACCTTATTAATGGTTTAAACATTCTTAGTGGTGCACTTACCTCTGGTGCGGTGCCGATGACCAGTGCGGGTGCTGCATATTTAGGCGCTTTCCCAACAAAACTAACGCTTAGACAAGGTGATGCTGAAAACGAACCTGATGATGGCGGACAATATGGTCTTAAACTATCTTGGTTTTTACCCGCGTTAAATGATACAGAAATTAGTCTATATCATATGAATTATCATAGTCGTCGTCCTGTGTTCTCAGGTATTACTGCAGACTTTAGTGATGCATCAATTGGGCATGATTTAGGTATGTTGCTTACTGAAACTATTACAGAAGACAACTACACTCAACTAACTGCTTTTTCAAGAGTTGAACTAGACTATGTAGAAGATATTAAACTTTACGCGATGAGTTTTAATACTGTTCTCGGTACAACTTCTGTAGCAGGTGAAGTTACCTTCCGCCAAGATGAGCCCTTACAGATAGATGACGTTGAATTATTGTTTGCTGCTATGCCGCAACAATTAGCTAATGATCAAGGTCGTAGTGAGCTTGATGGTATCTCTCAAATGCCAGTTTTTGGTGGTGGAGAGCGTGCGAATGGTTTTGTTTTATCTGATACTTTACAAGCACAAATGACGTTAACACATCTATGGGGTCCCTCATTTGGTGCGAGTCAATTAACAACTTTGTTAGAAGTTGGTGGCATCAATATTCAAGATATGCCTGACCCAGATGTATTACGTTTGAATGGTCCTGGTACATCACGTAATGGTGGTATTGCAGGAAAAGAAGGTTTAGAACTAGCCGTTCAAGATGGCGTTGAAACTAACCCGTTTCCAGATGAGTTTGCTTGGGGTTACCGCGCTATTGCCAAACTAGATTTTAATAACGTTATTGCAGGTATCAATATTTCGCCTCGTGTCGTTTTCTCACATGATGTTGCAGGTACCACACCCGATCCGTTATTTTTATTCGTCGAAGAGCGCAAATCAGTCGCATTAGGCATTAATTTTAATTATCAAAGCCGTTGGTCAGCAGACATAAGCTATAACGGTTTTTGGGATGGAGTAGGAACGACCAATCAAATGGAAGATCGCGATTACATTTCATTCAGTATTAAATATTCAATCTAAGGGCTAAGTTAATGAGCAATATTATGAAAAATTCACTTAAAAAATTAACATTAGCGTCAGTTGCAGTAAGTTTGGCCATCGTGTCAACGGCAACGTTTGCTAAAGTTTCTCCAGCTGAAGTAGCAAAGTTAAATAACGAGTTAACACCAATGGGTGCAGTTCGTGGTGCAAATAAAGATGGTTCTATCCCCGCATGGAGTGGCGGTATAACGTCAGCTCCAGCAGGATATACTGTTGGTGATCATCACATTGACCCATTTTCAACAGATAGTGTTAAATACACAATTACGGGTTCAAATGTTGCAGAATATAAAGCAATGTTGACACCAGGCCAGATTAAGCTTTTTGAAACTTATCCAGCGACGTATAAAATGAATGTGTATCAGTCAAGACGTTCAGCTTCTTACCCTGAACATGTTTATCAAGCAAGTATTGATAATGCAGGACGTACAGAATTGGTTGAAGGCGGTAACGGTATTGAAAATGCGGCTGTTGGTATCCCATTTCCTGTGCCAAAAGATGGTTTAGAAGCTATTTGGAATCATATTTTACGTTATCGTGGTGAAGCAATAACTCGTCAAGGCGGGCAAGCGGCACCAACAGCTTCAGGTGATTACACTTACTTAGGTTTTGATGATCAGTTGATGATCCCTTATGGTGAAAAAACAGCCTCGGCAGCAAAACTTAAAGAAACTAATATTTTGTTTAAATTTAAACAAAAAGTGACTGAACCAGCACGTTTAGCTGGCACCGCATTATTAGTTCATGAAACAATGAACCAGATACAAACACCTCGTCAAGCTTGGACATATAACACCGGTCAACGTCGTGTTCGTCGTGCACCTAATGTGGCTTATGATACGCCAGGAACAGCGTCTGATGGATTACGCACTACTGATGATTTTGATATGTTTAACGGTGCTCCAAACCGTTATAACTGGACATTAAAAGGAAAGCAAGAACTGTTAATCCCTTATAATGATTATCGATTACATAGTGATTCGTTAAAATATGCTGATATTTTACTGCCAGGACATATTAACCCAGAACATGTTCGTTATGAAAAACATCGTGTTTGGGTTGTTGAAGCTAGTTTGAAATCAGATACACGCCATACCTATAAAAAACGTGTGTTCTTTATCGACGAAGACAGTTGGCAAATTGCGGTGACTGATATTTATGACAACCGTGATGAGTTATACCGAGTTGGTGTTGCTCATGGTATCAATTATTACGAAGTTCCTACTCAATGGTCTACACTTGAAGTATTCCATGATCTACAATCTCGTCGCTATATAGCAATGGGCTTAGATAATGAAGCAAAAATGTATGATTTTTCAGCTGATTTGAAAGATATCTCATTTACCTCTTCTGCATTAAGACGTGAAGGTCGTAGATAGCACTTTACTCTGTAAAGATAAATCACGGCTGGCTAATGTCAGCCGTTTTACATTAATATGTATTAAATTTTTAGTATTTCATTGATGAAATCATTAAAGTAATACGTTAATTATTAACGAATGGGTACCCGTATTTATGCAACGTTTGTTGGCCTTTCTTCTAAGTTCTTTATTTTTCCTAAATGCTTTTTCACAGCAATTTCCTGCTATGCAAGCACCTCTAGCCAGTAAATCACTTATGCTTGATATTATTGAAATCAATGATAAGCGGCTTGTCGCTGTTGGTGAACGTGGCCATATACTACTCTCCAATGATGCCATAAATTGGCGTCAAGCTAATGTGCCTGTTAGAACCACCTTAACAGCCGTATATTTTATTGATGAATCTTATGGCTGGGCTGTTGGACATGATTCGACAATATTATTTTCTCGAGACGGTGGAGAAAACTGGGAAGTACAACAGTTTTTACCCGCAAAAGAAAAACCGTTATTAGACGTTACTTTTAAAGACAGGCAACAAGGCATTGCTATAGGAGCCTACGGACAGCTCTATCGTACAAATGATGGCGGTAAAAATTGGACCTTTGAGTTTCATGGCGAATTTCTTCTACCTGAAGATTTAGCATACTTAGAAGAATTAAAACAAGAAGATGAAGAAGCTTATTTAGATGAGCAAAGTAGTATTCTTGCGCATTTCAATAGCATATTTAAAGATGGGCGTACTCTCTATATGGTAGGGGAAGTCGGTTTAATTGCGAAAAGTAATGATTTTGCAGAAAGGTGGTTACCGTTTAATGAAATATACCAAGGCTCATTCAATGATATTTCTCGCACTCACCAAGGGAACTTACTGGTTGTTGGTTTGCGTGGTAATGTTTTTCATAGTTTGAAAAATGGGAGTCCTTGGCAACATATTAAGACAGGAACACAAGCCTTATTGAACTCAATCGTCTTAGGAGATAATGGTAGCATTTATGTTTTAGGGAATAACGGTGTTATTTTGAAAAGTGATGATGATGGTCTTAGTTTTTCTTTAAACCCTCAAGCGGATGGTAAATCGTTAATTAGCGGTGTTTGGTTTAACAATCAGCTTATTATAGTTTCTGAAGTTGGTATTAAAGTCATTCCGCAGGCTAATATTAAATAAAGTCGGTAGATTAATATTCGTACCACCCATTAAAATGAAGTAGATGAAGTAAATTAAATGAAAATAGAATCACTTATTAATGTTATCGAAGCCACGATGTTCCGTAAAAGAGTTGCTGTACTTACGGCTTTCGTACTAGCCAGTATTTTTCTTGTATTTCAAGCGAGTCAAATAAAGCTTGATGCTGCTTTTACTAAGCACATTCCTCTTAATCATACCTACATGAAAACATACTTAGAATACCGAGAAAATTTCGGTGGAGCGAATAATGTGCTCATTTCAGTCTGTGATAAAGAGGGGGACATATTTAACGAACCTTTTTTTAATGCTTTAAAAGGTGTTCATGATCAGCTGTTTTTCATTCCTGGTGTGGATCGCATTCAAGTAAAGTCTTTATTTTCACCGAGTACTCGTTTTGTAGAAATAGTTGAAGATGGTTTTGCTGGAGGTCCTGTTATCCCAGCAAACTTTAAACCTGACACTCAAGGTTTATCTATTGTTAAGTCAAATATAGAAAAAGCGGGAATTGTTGGACGTATTGTTGCCGATGATTACAGTTGTGCGATGGTAAAAGCATCATTAATGGATACAGATCCACAAACAGGTAAGCGTTTAGATACACTTGTTATTGCACAGCAACTCGAAGAACAAATTAGAGGGAAATTCGAACATAACAATATCAGCATTCATATCATTGGTTTCAGTAAAATGGTAGGAGATGTTGCTGAAGGAGCAAAAGGTGTCGTCGCCTTTTTTGCTATTGCAATTGTCATCACTACTCTGATGGTTTTTTGGTTTTGTCGTTCAATTTCACTGACCATTTTGCCTATTGCATGTTCTTTAGTCGCTGTTGTGTGGCAGTTAGGCATGTTATCTACATTGGGCTTTGGTCTCGATCCAATGTCTATTCTTGTACCGTTTTTAGTGTTTGCTATTGGTGTGAGTCATGGCGTGCAAATGATTAATTCTGTGACTAAATTAGTGTCAAAAGGATCTACCTCCAAAGAAGCCGCACAAATGAGTTTTCGTTTGTTATTGTTACCAGGTGGTGTTGCTTTGCTTTCAGACACGGTAGGTTTTTTGACGCTACTTTCAATTGATATAGGTATTATTCGTGAATTAGCTATTACTGCATCTTTGGGTGTAGCTATGATTATTTTAACCAATCTCATTTTATTGCCTTTACTCGTATCATTTATACATGTTGATAAAGTCGAGCTTAAGGCTCCTGAAAATAATAAGCCAAGTATTTGGGACGTTATGTCTTCATTTGCGACTAAACGCATTGCGACCGTAATCCTTGCAGTTACTGCTGTTTTATATGTCGCTGGTTATTATTACTCTCAAGACATGAAAATAGGAGAACTACATGCAGGGGCTCCATCATTGCATGAAGACTCGCGTTATAATCAAGACACGTTTTTAATTACTGACCGTTATGCAATAAGTGTTGATTACATGTCAGTGATTGTTGAAAGCTCCGCTGACTCTTGTACTTTTTATGACACAATGGATTTGATTGATACTTTCCAATGGCAAATGGAGAATACTAAAGGTGTGCAATCGGCAATTAGTTTGGCATCTGTGGCCAAAATTGTTAATGCCGGTTATAACGAAGGTAATGCTAAGTGGCGTGTCTTATCACGGAATCAACAATCATTAGTTCAATCAATTGCACGTATTCCGTCAACAAGTGGCTTGTTAAATAGTGACTGTAGTGTCATGCCGGTTATCTTGTTTTTGGAAGACCATAAAGCTGAAACGATTAACCGTGTTGTTGATAAGGTGAAGATTGTTGCTAAATCATTAGAAACCGATGATGTTAAATTTAAACTAGCATCAGGACCGGTGGGCGTTATGGCTGCAACGAATGAAGCAGTTGCTGAAGCACAAACGCCTATGATGCTTTATGTTTATGGAGCAGTGACCTTATTGTGCTTTATAAGCTTTAGAAGTATTAGAGCGACGATTGTTGTCATTATTCCTCTTTATGTTGTATCAACACTTGCGCAATGGTTAATGACAGCACTTGATATAGGCTTAACGGTTTCCACATTACCCGTGATTGCTTTAGGTGTTGGTATTGGCGTTGATTACGGTATTTATATATTGTCAACAATGAGCATAAAATTGCGCGAAGGGTATCAAGTACAAGAAGCTTATTTACTTGCATTAAAAGAGCGAGGAAGTGCGGTATTGATAACAGGTGTAACATTAGCTATTGGTGTTTCAACCTGGTTTTGGTCAGATTTGAAATTTCAAGTTGATATGGGAATCCTCTTAACGTTCATGTTTTTGGTTAATATGATCGCTGCAGTACTGGTCCTACCTGCTATTGCTGCATTTTTATGGCCGAATAAAAAATAAATTTAAATCGTTATTCGTGAATAAATAAACAAGAAAATGACCATAAGGTCATTTTCTATTTATAACAAGTGAATAAACAATTACTCTTAATAATTACGATCCCCCCTTACAAAAATTTAATCACAAAAAATAGTAAAATATTCCTCGCAATAGACTAAATTTCTTAATAAAATCGGATGTATAGTCTATTCTGTTAGACAATAATAAAAATTTATATAATAAATAATACATATTACACATCGAATTGTTTTAAATAATCGATTTTGAAACAGTTTAGTACAACAGCGTTTTATCCAAAAAGGAAAACGGCATGGCGTTAGTAGACGGTTTACCCTCAGTGATACTCTCGAATGTAGCACAGTTAATACAGCAAAAAGTTCCCGCTAAAACAGCTCCACTTGTAGAGCAGTTTGCAGACCTTCTTTACAGCAATATTTCCACACTTGATTTAGATCACCGTAACGATAGCGACATGTACGGTGCAACATTAAGTTTATGGAATTCGTTAAATGATCATCAAGATAAGACGCCGGTCATTAAAGTTTTTAACCCTGAAGTTTCAAAACATGGTTGGAAATCAAGTCATACGGTGATTGAAGTTATTATTTCTGATATGCCATTTCTTGTTGATTCATTACGAATCGCGCTAAATCGTTTAGGTTTATCACCACATTTAATGTTAAATAGTCCAATTAATATTATACGTGACAAAAAAAATCAAATTACTCAGCTAGCGGCTGCCGCTGATAAATCATTAAAATCAACTTCTGTAGAGGCGGTTTTTTTTATCGAAGTTGACCGTCAAACGGATCAAAAAGTACTTGACGCGATTACTAAAGAAATTCATTCCGTCGTTGATGATATCGCAATTACCGTTGACGATTGGAAACCTATGCGAACTCGTCTTGGTGATCTCATTACTGAGACAGCTGAAGCAACGCTTCCTTGTTCAATTAATGAACACAAGGATACATTAGAATTTTTAAAATGGATGTTAAACAATAATTTTACATTGCTGGGCTATCGTTCTTACGATGTAAAAGTTTTAAAAGGTGATATGTCACTATCTGCGAATGTAGCATCAAGTTTAGGCTTAATGAAGCTCTCTGATGGTACCGTTGAACGTTTAATTTCAACATTATCTAGTTCAGCTCGCGAACTCGCATTAGGCGTTAATCCGTTAATCCTAACTAAGACGAACTCACGCTCACGCGTGCATCGTCCTGCTCATCTTGATTATATTGGTGTGAAGCGTTTTGATGCTAAAGGTAAAGTTATTGGTGAGCAGCGTTTTGTTGGTTTATTTGGTTCTGCTTATTACACCAATAGTGCTTTAGACTTACCCTTAATTAAATCGAAAGTTGCTAATGTTTGTGAAAGATCAGGTTTTGCACAGGGTACACATGCCTACAAAACGTTGATCAATATTTTAGAAACCTATCCGCGTGATGAAATATTACAAAGTAGCACTGAAGAATTATTGAAAAATGTTTTAGGTATTTTTCAAATGCAGGAGCGAGATTATTCAGGACTATTTGTTCGTCGTGACTCTTTTGACCGCTTTTATTCTTGTATGGTTTATGTGCCAAGAGAGCGTTACAACACAGAATTACGTGTGAGTACCCAAAAACTATTGAAAGAAGCCTTTGGTAGCGATCAAGAAGTAGAGTTTACCACTTACTTTTCTGAATCTGCACAAGCGCGTACTCATTATATTGTCCGTGTAAAATCAACTAAAGCAGATATCAACGTGAAGCAAATTGAAAAGAATTTAAATGAAGCAGCAAGAAGCTGGGATGACAAACTTGCTGAATCTCTTAACTCTCATAAAGGTGAAGCCAAAGGAAAAATGTTAAGCCGTAAGTATTGTAGTTTTCCGCAATCCTATAAAGATGAAGTTTTACCGGGTACTGCAATAGTAGATATTGCAAAATTAGAATCGTTATCAGATAGTAACCCACTTGAAATGTTGTTTTATCAACCACAAGAGGAAAGTGCCGATAGTCGTCATGTGAAATTGAAATTATTTCATATCGGTGACCCAATCCATCTATCAGATGTTTTACCTATTCTAGAGAATTTTGGTTTACGTGTTATTGGTGAAAGCCCTTACTTAATAAGAACATCAAGTGGTGAAACTTGTTGGATACTAGACTTTTCAATGTTACTTACTGGGAAAGGTAAATTTACCCTTGAGATAGTACAAAATTTATTTCAAGACGCCTTTGCAAAGGTTTGGGCAGGAAAATTAGAAGATGATGGTTTTAACCGTTTAATTCTTGGTGCTGAATTGGGTGGACGCGAAGTTTCAATTTTACGTGCTTATGCAAAATATGAACGCCAAATTGGTGGCACTTTCAGTCAAAGCTATATTGAAAATACTTTTGCCCGTTACCCAAATATTGCAGAATTATTGATTAAATTCTTTAATTTACGTTTTGATCCTATGACGAAAATTTCAGAAAAAATATTAATCAAAGTGAGTAGCGATATTGAGAAGTCTCTTGATAATGTTGCGAATTTAGATGACGATCGAATCATTCGTCGCTTTGTAGAAATGATCAGCGCCACCATTCGCACTAATTATTTTCAACCTCACGCTGAGACGGGTGAAAAAACTTATATTTCATTTAAAATTTTACCTAGCCAGATTAGTGATGTACCTCTACCGTTACCTGAATTTGAAATTTTTGTCTATTCACCACAGCTTGAAGGTGTTCATTTACGAGGTGGTAAAGTTGCACGTGGTGGTTTACGTTGGTCAGATAGACGAGAGGATTTCCGTACAGAAATTTTAGGCTTAGTAAAAGCACAACAAGTTAAAAACACCGTTATTGTTCCTGTAGGTGCTAAAGGTGGCTTTGTTTGTAAGCAACTCCCCGTAGGCGGCTCTCGTCAAGAAATCTTTGAAGCAGGTAAAGAATGTTACCGTACTTTTATACGCGGTCTTCTCGATATAACCGACAATATTGTTGAAGGTATCGTTGTTCCACCACTCAATGTTGTTCGTCTAGATGAAGATGACCCATATTTAGTTGTTGCTGCTGACAAAGGTACAGCGACATTCTCAGATACAGCAAATGCAATTTCTGATGAATATAACTTCTGGATGGGAGATGCTTTTGCTTCAGGGGGTAGTGTTGGTTACGATCACAAAGCAATGGGTATTACTGCAAAAGGCGCTTGGGAATCAGTTAAACGTCACTTCAGAGAAATGGATATTGATTGTCAATCAACTGACTTCACATGTATTGCGATTGGTGACATGGCGGGTGATGTATTCGGTAATGGTATGTTGTTATCAAAACATATTCGTTTACAAGCTGCATTCAACCATATGCATATATTTATTGATCCTAATCCAGAAGCATCAAGTTCTTATGAAGAGCGTGAGCGTTTATTCAATATGCCTGGCTGTACGTGGGAAGATTACAACAAAGAATTGATTTCTGAAGGTGGCGCTATATTTAGCCGCCATGTTAAATCTATCAAACTAACGCCACAAATTAAGAAAATGATCGGCACGCAAAAGCAAAGCATGTCTCCATTAGATTTGATGCAAGCTATTTTGAAAATGAAAGTTGATTTACTATGGAATGGTGGTATCGGCACTTATGTTAAAGGTTCTAAAGAAACACACCTTGAGGTTGGTGATAGAGCGAACGATTCACTGCGTATTAACGGCAGCGAGTTACAAGCAAAAGTTGTTGGTGAAGGTGGTAACTTAGGTTTTACACAACTTGGTCGTATTGAGTTTGCCTCTCATGGCGGCAGAATTAATACTGATGCTGTAGATAATGCAGGTGGTGTCGATTGTTCTGATAACGAAGTAAACATCAAGATATTATTAAATAGCTTAGTTCAAAATGGTGACTTAACGGTCAAGCAACGTAATCAATTACTTTATGATATGACCGATAATGTGGGTGATATCGTTATTGAAGATTGTTATCGTCAAACACATTCATTATCGATTACGGCAATGCGTGGCGCTAATCAATTAAAAGAGCAAGTACGTTTTATCCATGGTTTAGAAAGAGCGGGTAAATTAGACCGAGGTCTAGAGTTCATTCCAAATGATGATGAAATTTCTGAACGTTTATCAAAAGGCCAAGGTTTAACACGTCCTGAGTTATCAGTTTTACTTGCTTACAGCAAAATGGTGCTCAAAGAAGATTTGGTTTGTCCTGATATTACAGATAACCCATACCATAACCGTTTATTACTTGAAGCTTTTCCTCCTCAATTACAGGAAAAGTATCAAGATCAAATGCAACTTCACCCACTTCGTGCAGAAATTATTGCCACTAAGTTGGCGAATAATATCGGTAACGATATGGGCTTTAACTTTGTTCATCGCATGTATGAAGAAACAGGCGCAACGGTTGCTGAAATTGCTAACTGTTATGTCATGGCGAGTGAAGTTTTTCAATTAGCGGATGTTTGGCAAGAAATAACAGAATTAGATAATAAAATTTCAACATCTATTCAAACTGAAATGTTATTTCAAATGCGCAGAACGGTAAGGCGGTCAACTCGCTGGTTCTTGCGCCATCGCAATAAAGCATTAGGCATTGCTGAAACGATTGAGTTGTATCGTCCTACATTTGAAAACTTAGCTAATAACTTAAATAAATTATTAGTTAAGGACGAAGTCGAGCAATTAAAACGTGTTGAAACTGATCTAGTGAGAAATGGCGTTCCAGAAAATATTGCTGTTCGTATTTCACAGTTAAGCTCTTTGTTCCCTTTAATGGATATTGCTGATATTGCGGTATCAGATAATCGTTCAATTGAATTGGTTGCAGATTTATACTTTAAATGAAGAATCCTTAATTAAATTTAATTTGGTTTAAATTTACATTGGTTCTTAGATCAAATTACGAGTCAACCGGTGTCTAACCATTGGCAAGCATTAGCTAGAGCTTCATTTAGAGAAGAGCTAGACTGGCAACAACGTTCGTTAACACAAGTTGTATTGCGTTGTGATTGCGGTGTTGAGCAGCCTGAGGTGGAATCGTTACTTGATAAATGGATAGAAACGAATGTACAACCACTAGGACGTTGGAATCAAATTTTGACTGATTTTAGAATTGGTCAAACGCATGAGTTTGCTAAGTTCTCAGTAGCGTTAAGAGAATTAATGTTATTAAGTTTAAATTGCGATCCAGCAAAATAAATTAAGTGGTGTAATCAAACTTTAACGAGATTGATTTAACTGATAAAATCCCCACTATTAAGTGGGGATTTTTTTAAGAGGCAATATGTTTTATTCTGCAATACGAAAAGTATTATTCAAGTTTGATCCTGAAGTAATTCATGAAATGACCATTAAAGGTTTTAAAGCGACAGGTGCGTCGCCGCTTAATCTGTTATATAAACAAAATATTGTTGATAAACCCGTGGAAGTTATGGGAATAAAATTCCCTAACCCTGTTGGCTTAGCTGCAGGATTAGACAAAAATGGCGAATGTATTAATGCTTTTGCCGCAATGGGGTTTGGTTTTGTTGAGATCGGTACGATTACGCCTAAACCGCAACCTGGAAATCCGAAGCCACGTATTTTTCGTTTACCCTCTGCAAATGCTGTTATAAATAGGATGGGCTTTAATAATAAAGGCGTAGACTATTTAGTTGATCAAGTTCGTAAGGCTAAATTTAAAGGCGTTCTTGGCATCAATATAGGCAAAAATAAAGATACACCAGACGAAAACGCTAAAGATGACTACCTCATTTGTATGCGCAAGGTTTATAACTACGCAACATACATCACTATAAATATTTCATCTCCAAATACGCCTGGTTTACGTTCATTACAGTATGGTAATGCGTTAAATGAATTATTAGCAGCCCTTAAAGAAGAGCAACAAGTTCTTAAAGAGCAACATGGTAAGTATGTTCCATTAGCCGTTAAAATAGCACCTGATCTGAGTAAAGAAGAAATAGACTCAATTGCAGAGTGTTTAATTAGCAATAATATTGATGGTGTTATTGCGACTAATACAACATTGTCACGTGCAGGCGTTGAAGGGCTAGAACATGCTGAAGAGCAGGGTGGCTTAAGTGGAGAGCCAGTAAAAGATAAAAGTACTGAAGTAATCCGTTTATTAGCAATAGCATTAGATAATAAACTGCCGATAATCGGTGTAGGTGGAATAGCAAGTGGACGTGACGCGCAAGAAAAAATTGCTGCAGGCGCTAGGTTAGTACAAATTTATACGGGATTTATTTATAAAGGCCCTGAGTTAGTTAAAGATATTGTTGATACCCTTTAATATATTTAAATAGGAAATAGGTTTAATTCACCTGCAATTAAATTGAGCACTTTATGTAGCTTAGCCTGAAGGTATTTGGGTAATAACTTCTCCTGTTGTTCTAATAATACTAGTTCAGCAGGTGTTATTGCGATGAAACAATTTATTTGCGGTTGTTCTTTTTGATAGACACTAAAAAAATCGTCGGAGAATAAACTTATATTTCCTTCATGAAATTTTGATTTTTCAGCCTCAAAAACTTCAATGATTTCTAGATAAAGGTTGATCAATAAGATGTTTTTTTCATCACCATACCAACTTGCCGTTAATGTTTGAAAATTAAACTGCGCTTCAAGTTTATTCGTCACAGATTTTATTTTATTAAACTTAGCGGATAAATCATTACTAGGTTGGATAGATATTGGCAGTTGTTCTGTCATAGTATGTGGACGGCTTTAATAATAATACACAGACATTATCAATATTGATAAATAACATAAAGCATAACGGGTTATTATTATTAAATTTATTTAAGATCATCAGTATTTCTCTTTTCACCATTAGGATTTATCTTTGGACATACCTTTAGAAACGTGGATCTACTTCACCATACTTGCAGCTTTTATGCAGGCAATTCGTACCGCAGGTCAAAAACAGCTATCGGGTCATTTGAATGCAATGGCGACAACGGGTGTGCGTTATATCTATGCATTACCCTTTGCTTGTTTGTACTTGTTTTTTATTACTGATCAACGTGATGTGATTTTACCGGCACTTAACGACCAGTTTTTGAAGTACGCATTGATTGCTTGTGTCATGCAAATTATTGGTACGTTCTGTTTAGTTGCTGCATTTAAATATCGAAATTTTGCTGTAGCAACAAGTTTAGCTAAAACAGAAGCAATTCAAGTCGCTGTAGTGGGGGCATTAGTTTTTTCTGTTTATTTATCTGCTTTAGGTTGGTTATCTGTTCTAATTGGCGTACTGGGTGTTCTCATCGTTTCAAAAGTAAAGTTTACCTTGGCGGGTGTTTTTAAAAATCCAGGTGCTGGATTCGGACTCGCTTCAGGATTAGCATTAGCTATCACAACATTATTAATTCGTGAATCAAGTTTAGCGCTTAATACTGATTTATTGGTAAGCGCCGCAATCACACTTGTTTTTATGATAACCGTACAATCTGTTATCGCTGTTATTTATGTTTGGTTTCAAGATAAGACGCAATTAAGTTTAATGCTTAAGCATTGGCGTTTGTGCCTATTTGTTGGTATTACCAGTGTAATTGGTTCAATTGGTTGGTTTACTGCTGCAAGCTTGCAAAATGCAGCTTATGTAAAAGCATTAGGACAAATAGAAATTATCATTACTTTGTTTTTAACTTACCGAGTATTTAAAGAAAGAATAAGTAGAATGGAATACTTAGGCATGTTTTTAATTCTCCTTAGCGTATTTATTTTATTACTTTGGGCATAGTGGCTGGTCGCTCTTTTTGTTACACTCGCAGAAAATTATTATTGTATTACATAAACTGGATTTAAAATGAAAATTACTAATAAAACTGTTGTTCAATTTCACTACACTTTGAAAGATGAAGTCGGCAATGAAATTGAATCATCATATTCTGGTGATCCACTCGCTTACCTTCATGGTTATAAAAATATGTTAGTGGGTGTTGAAAATGCGTTAACAGGAAAAGAAGTTGGTGATAAATTTTCTGTTACCTTACAACCAGAAGACACCTACGGTGAACGTAAAGAAGATATGATCCAACGTGTACCTGCAAAACATTTACAAGATGGTCAAGGTACAACTAAATGGAAAGCTGGCATGACCGCTGCTGTTGAAACGGAGCAAGGTCAACGTCAAGTAACTGTTCTTAAAGCGGGTAAGTTTATGGTAACGGTTGATATCAATCCTCCTCTAGCAGGAATGGTGTTAACGTTTGATTTAGACGTGGTTGATGTTCGCGCTGCATCAGATGATGAAGCTGAACATGGACACGCACATGGCGTCGGTGGTCATCACCATTAATCATTACTGATAATAGTTTTGGTTATTATGACTTTAAAAAGCCCCGTATTACTGGTCTTTTTAAAGTCATTGGGTAAGTTAACGTACTTTTAAGCACTAGCTAAAAAGATACGTCACATAGACATTTGTTATAGTGTTAATATGTAAGACTTACTTTTAGTAGCGCGTGGTACTTTACGTAATTCATCGTATTATTTCTACGTTACAAAGAAGCTCTACAACGAATATTTTGAAAATCACAGGAATTTCATCAATTACTTACTTAAAATGTTTTCTGTAGTTGAGAATAATATAATTGATTGTTGCAATCTCATTATTAACCTTCATATTAACTTTGAAGTCCGAAAAAGTAGTTTTTCATAGATAAAAAAGCTGAAGTTAACATGTAGCCTTACTGATTGAAAGTACTTCAACGTTGTTTGCATTATGTAAACTAACTTTCCATAGAATATTTAAATCATATAGGCTCATTCCGTAAATTTTTTCATCAATTTTTTTCTTTTTATAAGCGGGCCGAGGATCTTGCGATAAAACTTGTTCTATAAATGTTGATAAATCTGTATGTTCTTTTTGATGATGCTCTATGTCTTCCTTAGCTTGACTTGAAAATATAACATCTAAAACTTTATCAGGTTTAACTTGTGCAAAGCCCGCGAGGGCACAATCAATATTATCCGAGTAGGGTATATAGGGTTTAATATCTAAAATAGGCGTTTGATCCAGTAAATCTAGCCCTGAAATATTAATAATAACCTGCTTATGGCTAAATTCTACACTCTCAAGTTTGACTACTGACATGCCAATTGGATTTGGTCTGAACGTAGAC
>JASDWX010000030.1:15000-26906 GCA_041890515.1 Alteromonadaceae bacterium | reverse complement strand
TAGGCGTCTAATAAGAGAAGCCCGATTCGAAAGCGTCGGGCTTTTTGCTGTCTGCTTGAAAATAATTTTACGACTTTTTATGTCTGTTACTCCCTAATGTGGCGAAAAGGGTAAACCCTTATTCATATATATCTTAGACATAGGAGAAAGTTATATTACACTAGTTACTTTATAAAATTCCAAACGAAAATGCTGATGCAAAAACTAATTTATATACTATTTCCCATGTTATTTTGTTCATTCCCATTAAAGGCTTATGATTTCGTTCTTGAAGATAAACCAGAGATTAATAAATTGGCAGATTTCAAAGCGAGTGAATTATGTGGAGTGTCTTATAATACTCAACAATATTTACAAAATGTATCTGATGATAACTTTGCGGTACATCCTGGCACTGTATTTCGAAATAAAATAACAATGCATGAAATTGAAAATACATTAGCATTTATTTGCACTACCTATCTTGAAGATGTGAAAAAGAAACAACAGAGTCGTTTACATAATACAAATTTTATAAAAAAACATTTCAACTTCTATCGCTGGATACCTGATACAAAAACAGCACGTGCAATTGCAGTAAAAAGTACAAATAAAATTAAAAGCATATTACTCAATAACATACCAGAAGATAAAATATTCCTCACTAAATATTACACCAAGTTATTAGATGGAAGTCTTGTTAAAACCAACAAATATAACCAAGCTTTATATAAGCTACCTACTGACGAAATGAACCTTTCTCTCGAACAAGCTGAGGATCAGAAAGAGCAACTTATACGGTATTCATATACACGCCAAGAGATTATTGACGGTGCCCTAGTGCATAATAAAAATGTTGAACCGTTGATTTGGATTACTGAAGAAGCACTTCATGATGTCTTATTGCAAGGTACAGGTGTAGTCGATGTAGAAGGTGAAGTCAGCTACTTTAATGTCCATCGAAATAATGGTATCGCTTATGACTATGCATTAGGCAAACGTGAGCAAGCGAGATACTGGTATTTTATCGAGGTGCCAAGCATCATGGGCTATGGAAAAAAACAAGAAAATAAGATAGCGCTGAAACCACAAGTTACCTTTGCAGGCAATGTAAAGCAATTAGGTTTAGGTAAACTTTTTATGGTTAGTTATGAACGTAAAAATGAAATTATCTCACGTATAGGAGTTTTAGCTGATCAAGGCGGTGCTTTCGATGGTAACTTATTCCAATTAGATATGTTAGTCAATAGCTATACTGGTTGGACTGACTATCACCAAGCTAATAAGCATTTACCAGATTATGCGAAGGCTTGGTTGATGTTAGTTAAATGATATTTAAATCAAACAGCGTTTAAAGCCGCTTCTTCATGAATTCCATAAGTGAACGAGTTAACTTCTTCTTTTGGCTTTATTACACTAATTGGGTTGGGCTGATAGCCTAAGGGTGCATCCATAAGTAACTGCTTTATTTTAGCAACGTCTTCTTCTCGCATGGCTTCATTGAGGTTATATATTATTTTTGTTACTTCAGCCCAAGGGAGTGATCGTTCATTTGCACTAAGGATACGCTTATGTAGCGTCTTCTTTGCATGGTCATCAATCAACAATTCTTCATAAAGCTTTTCACCAGGTCTTAATCCGCTAAATTTAATTGCTATATCACCATCAGGGTTTGCTTCATCTTTAATAGTTAATCCCATTAAATGTGTCATCTTATAAGCTAAGTCAATTATTTTGACGGGATTACCCATGTCTAAAACAAATACATCACCTCCTGAACCCATTGCTCCAGCTTGTAGAACCAATTGGGCAGCTTCAGGTATAGTCATAAAGTAGCGGATAATATCTGGGTGGGTAATTGTTATTGGACCCCCTATTTTTATCTGCTTTTTAAATAATGGGACAACCGATCCTGAAGAGCCTAAAACGTTACCGAAACGAACCATGACAAAGCGTGTACTGTGTAATTGTTTCGCTAGGCCTTGTAAAACTAGTTCAGCTAAACGTTTTGTTGCTCCCATTACATTAGTTGGGCGAACAGCTTTATCGGTTGAAATAAGTACAAAGGTTTCTACTTCACAAAAAATAGCTGCTTGTGCTATCTCATAGGTACCAAGAACATTATTAGTGACACCTGCAATAACATTATGTTCAACCATGGGAACGTGCTTGTATGCAGCAGCATGATAAATAGTTTGTACTTGGTATTTATGAAAAATATGCTTCATCAACATACCATTTTGAACGTTACCTATGAGTGGTTCTACTATCAAACTATTGCCTGTTTCCGATAAGAATTCCGTCAACTCTTGATGTATCTCATAAAGGAAAGCTTCAGAAACATCAAGTAAGATAAGTTTACTGGGATTATGATGTGCAATTTGCCTACAAAGCTCCTTTCCTATCGAACCACCTGCACCAGAAACCATCACAATTTTGTCATTTATATTAGCGGATAATAATTCAGGTATAGGTTCTACGGTTTTTCTACCAAGCAACTCATCCACAGATACTTCTCGAAGTTCATCAATAGTTCGCTTGCCAGAAACAATATCAGACATGCTGGGCACGATCAGTAGTTCTAGAGCATGGGGTTCGAATAAGGACACTATTTGCTTCAATCTGATAGGATCTACTTGAGGAATGGCAATGAGAACTTTAAATTGTCCATATTTCTTTATAAGCTGGCTAACTTTAAAATGAGGATAGATCTTCAAACCTAATACTGTGCGTCCCTGATAACGTTTCTTTTCATCAATGAAGGCTAGTGGTTGATATTTATTTCCTAATGATAAGGCATTGACTAATTGACGACCCGCATTACTTGCACCATAAATGACGACACCTTCACGTTCATCGAATAATTTTTTATTAGTAATAATGCCAACCATTGCTCTTGCACCTGCAATCATTACACTTGTTATTACTAAGAAAACAATAGGAACAGAACGTGGAACAAAAGCTTCGAAAATGAAGCCTGAAAAATAAAATATTACGGTTGTTACTATCAGTAAACTTTGAACTCTTAAAAAAGATTTAGCGTTGAAATATCTAACAATAGAGTTATACATGTCAAAAGTATAAAATAAAAGTAATGTACTGAGCGTTACTATAGAAAAAACAGCCAGCTCAGGTCCAGATATATTTATACCCTCAAACCCTACGCGAATGAAGTAAGAAAGAAAGAATGCTGAAGAAATAGCAAATAAATCATAAGCTAATACGATCATCAGCTTAATATAACCAGGGATTAAATCAATTCGTCTCACCATTACATCTTCACCTTAGAACACATGTTTTTTATTTATTATAATCTCAAGGATTAACAAATATTCTACAAGTTTTCTTACAATTGTCATCAACTATTAACATATTTATTTGGTCATTTGTTCTATTTTGTCAAATACGGAGATAAGTATACGGCAGGTTTTATCAATTTCATCGGTTGTTAATGTCGGATGAACTAAAAACATAAGACTGTTTTTCCCTAGTAATTCAGCATTTTTCAAAGGTAGATTAGGTCTTAATTGAGTATCATCAAACGCTTTTTCTTTGTAAACCTCAGAGCAACTTCCTGAAAAACAGGGAACACCTTGATTTACGATATCATTAATTATCTTGTCACGAGAATAATCAGCGGGGAGTTTGTTTATGTCAATTTGTATGTAACATTTATAGTAAGCATGATCTATGTAATGTGGAACTTCAGGTACTATTAACCAGTGATACTTTTGGCAAATACGACGAATTTGATGAGCATTATCTGTACGACATTTTGTCCATGCAGACATTCGTGTTAATTGAATTCTACCTATAGCTGATTGCATTTCAGTTAATCGCCAGTTAGTACCAAATGTTTCATGTAACCAACGATAGCCTTCTGGATGCTGAGTTTCATAAACAGCAGCATAAGATTTTCCATGGTCCTTATAAGCCCATGCATTTCTCCAAAATTGTTCGTTATTAGTAGTAAACATGCCTCCTTCACCACCAGTTGTCATTATTTTGTCTTGGCAAAAAGACCAAGCACCTATATGACCGATGCTTCCTACAGGTTTTCCTTTGTATTTAGTCCCGTGAGCTTGAGCACAATCTTCAATAACAAATAAATTACGCATTTCAGCTAAATCCATTATCTCATCCATTTCACATGGCCAACCGGCTAGATGAACACAAATAATTGCTTTTGTTTTAGTACTTATAACTTCAGTAATCGTTCGAGCACTGATATTTTGACTATCAAGCTCAACATCAGCAAATATGGGAGTGGCTCCTGCATTGATAATGCTGCTAATTGAGGCAATGAAGGTGCGAGATGTGACGATTACTTCATCGCCAGCACTTATATTTAATACCTTTAAAGCAAGATCTAGTGCTAGCGTTCCATTGGCAAGTGCTACCGCATATTTACTATTACAAAACTGAGCAAATTCTTTTTCAAAGGATCGACCTTCTTGTCCTGTCCAATAATTAACTTTGTTGGAACGTAAAACCGAACTTACGGCATCAATTTCTTGTTCAGTAAAACTAGGCCATGGTGAAAAAGGAGTACTTAGCACAGGATTTCCTATTAAATTTTAGTTAATGAGCGTACACGTTTTGCAGGTACACCGACATATAATGAATTTGCTTGTGTTGATTGGGTAACTACTGCGCCTGCACCAACTTGTGTATTATCGGCGAGCGTAATACATTCTACGATAGTACTGCCAATACCAATCCAAGAAAGCTGTGCTATATAAACACCACCAGCAATATTAACTCCCGGTGAAATATGTACGCACTGGTGAAGTTCACAATCATGGTCAACGGTTGCTGCGGTATTTATTATACAGCCATCAGCAATACTGGCGCCGATATTTATTACCGCGTTGGCAAATACAACCACACCTTTTCCAATGAATGTGTGAGGGCTTACTACGGCTGTAGGATGTATTAGAGATACAATATTTGCATTTGATTTTTTTAGTTGTGCAAGTATATCTTTCCGTAATCGGTTATTGCCAAAGGCAACAACAAAATCTGCGTCATCAATATGTTGTGGGAAATCTTTTACCGCACCAATAACTGGCCATTCACTATTATCTTTGCGTTCAAAAAAACAATCATCTAAAAAAACGATTTTACTGTATTTTCCTTGCTGTTGAGCACAGTCAGCAACAACACGTCCATGCCCTCCAGCACCTATAATAATCAATGTTTTCATGAGTTATCTCCGGTAAATTTTGTCATGGTAACTTCACCCGTTGCGTTAATGTCGCTACGTGAAAATACTTTTTTCACGGTGAGTAAGAGGATCTTTATATCTAACCAAAAGGATTGATTGTCAATATACCAAATATCCAATTCAAATTTTTGCTGCCAGCTAATTGCATTACGCCCATTAATTTGAGCCCAACCGGTAATCCCTGGCTTTATGTCATGTCGTCTTGCTTGTTCATCTGAATAAAGTGGTAAGTACTCTACCAATAATGGACGAGGCCCAACAAGGCTCATGTCACCCTTAAATACATTCCAAAGCCCAGGAAGTTCATCAAGACTTGTCGACCGTAATTTTGCACCAAATGGTGTTAACCGCTCATCATCAGGGAGAACATTACCGTTTTTGTCGCTAGTATCTAACATAGAACGAAACTTAATCATTTCAAAAATAGTATTGTGGAATCCAGGGCGTTTTTGACGAAAAAGAACAGGAGAGCCTAGTTTTTTATAAATCATTATATATAAAAATAAAATTACAAACGAAAGTATGATTAACGCTAAAGCTGAAAAAAAAACATCAAAAAGTCGTTTAATCATTTGTTTTTACACCTACTTGTAAGGGGCCTATGAACTTATCATAAAAGGTTAAAAACTCTTTTAGAAGATGTTGCTCATCAAAAACCTCTTCTACACGCATTCGAGCATCTTTGCGCATTTGACTGAGATTTATTTCATTATTGACCATTTTTTCCATTGATGAAGTAATCGAATTTTCATTTTTAACGTCATGCAATAACCCTGAATAACCGTCTTCTACTGCATCACATAAACCGTAAATGTTTGATGCTATAGCGGGTAAATTACAAGCCGCTGCTTCTATAATGACATTACCAAATCCTTCTCGGTGGCTAGGTAAACATAAAGTATCTGCAAAAGAGTAGTACTCACTTATATTTGTTTTAAAGCCTATGTATTCAATGTTGCTATGGTTTTCGAAAAGGTGTGCTAAGTTTTCTTCATCTGAGCCGATAATAAATAGCTTTATACACTTTTCTGTTTTTATTGCTGTAAATCCATTAATTAACTCTGGAATACCTTTTTCTTTCTTTAAGCGCCCAACGTAAAGAAAGATAAATTCATCTTCATTGACCTTATGCTCATCTCTGAGTCTCTGTCTTGTTTCTTGATCAAAAGAAAACTTCTTTATATTTATGCCTGAAATAGAACCATTTGCAAGTACGCGCGAGTTAACAGGGGTAACGATATTTTCTTTAATCAAAAAATTTTGTTGTGAAGTACTGTCAACTAAACAAAACGTTGCTAATGTTGCTGTGACTTTGTCTAATTGTTTTAGTAGCGTTCTCGCAACGCCTGTTCTTGTCGCCCAAACTTGCCCTGTAAAAGTGTGAAACCTAATAGGTGAACGAGCAAAGAAAGAACCTATTTGTGTGAGTAACCCTGCTTTAGGTGTAAATGAATGAACAATATCAAATCTTTCTTTTCTGAAAAACAAAAATAATTTCCACAATGATTTTGCATCAGAGAATACATCAGGATTACGAGCAATATTGATATTATGAACTGTTACCGCAAGTGACAAGCCTCTCACAGTTTCGCCAATTGGCAGTGAGGTAGCAACGTGAACATCGTGCTTTTCAGCGAGTGAATTAATATAAATAAGTAAAAAAGCACTTATTGTTTCTGGAACAGCGGTAACAAAGACCATTTTACTCATTATTTTGCCTTAATTGATCTAACTCGTGTTGAAGCTCAATTATTTCCGATTGATCTTGGCTAGTGTTTTTATTTCTTAAAGCTAAGAGTCTGTTGGAATTTTTAAATATGTTCAAGCTAAAAACGATACCAATCTTAATGAAACACAACAAACTAAATTTTATTTTTTTAAATAAAGAGAGATAACTAAAGTATTGTGATGAAACAATTGAAAATTGGTTTTTATAAGCAATGATCGCTTTTTTTGAAGAAACACTACTCTCCTCACGATAAAAATAAAGTGGAGCTGATATATAACCAACATTTAAATCGTTTTTCAAAGCAGCGTCTATCCAAAGTTGATAGTCCTCCATTAACTTTGCTTCTTCATTGTATCTATTACGCTGATACCATGAATTTCTAGCCATAATAGCCGCATGAGCAATATCAGCTTTGCCAAAAATAGTATCTTCAAGCGAAATGTTATCAGCACTTTCCTTACGTGGGTTTCTATACCCTATGACAACGTTAGCGTTGGTTATTGAGCATAATCCAGTTGTCACTAAGTCTATCTTACGTTGTGAATCCAGGTAGTGTACTTGTTTGGCTATTCTTGTTGAACTAATAAGGTCATCTGCATCCATACGGGCCATGTATTCGCCTTTTGAAACATCAATCAACTGATTCAATCGATAGGGGAGTCCTTTGTTCTCACCATCACTGATCACTCTTATCCTGCTATCTTTAAATGAATGAGCGACATTTAAAGAGTTATCTGTTGAGCCATCATCAAGTAATATTAATTCAAAATCAGAATAAGTTTGGTTAAGTACCGATTCAATACTTGCTTTAAAATAATCACCAGGATTAAAAAAGGGAATGCCTATGCTAACTTTCATTATGTATTTCTACTATTGGGTTAAATCTATAAGGAGTTAAATTGCTAAACGTTTTTGTCGTTAAATAGAAATAAAAGGTCATTAAGGTAACCGTGACAAAAATTATAATATACCGCGTATTGTCGTCACGAAAGCTTAATATTGTCATCGGTAATAATACTATATTCATTTGAATGAAATATATACTCATTCTCAGGAAACCAGAAGGGTCAATTTTCAATATTATCGATAAAAGACTAACGAGTGTTCCAAGAAAATACAAAGCTAATAAAATATCGAATGTTCGGTTGCCAAGGGCTTTAACGTTGACCAGCCTACAAAGGAAAAACCAACAGAAAAGGGTAATGTTAAAAGCGGAAACAACCAGTCCACCATGGCTGTCTTGCTGATCTCCATATGATGAATATCTGTCATCTACACTAGAAGCAAAGTTAATAAAACTTTGAAAGAAAACGACGACAATGAGAAAACTTAAAATTATTATAGCAATTTTACGAGGTTTGATCTCGCCTTTAAAAATATAGTATAAGGGTAAACAAATAATTATAGATTTATGAAATAAGAAGCCTATAAAAATAGATGAAATATAACGTAAAGGTTGTTTCTTAATTAAAAAAATAACTGAAATAGCGAATATAGCAATTGCAATTGCCTGTCTCGTACCATTCAGTTGAAAATAATATGGACCAATAAATAATAAAGTAAACAGAGATAAAGTTTTAAAATTAAATGTTTTTATAAAGTAGAAATAACAAGCTGTGATTATTAAAGAACTCAATAAAAAAATAATATAATAATCATGAGTTATTGAATGTCCTAAATAATTGAGGAACCAAAAACCGGCTTCTCCTTGGTTATCTATAATAGAGAGGGTTCCGCTTAAACTTTTAGTTTTATCAAAGTAATATACGTAACTACCGGTGTCTGTACCTACTTTTATGTACTTAAAACCACTAATAACTATTAATGGAATTGCAGATAAAATTAAACTACTAATTAAAGCTACACGATTAAATTTGAAGCGATAGCCAATATAAATAAAACTTAATGAAAGTAAATTAGCGATAAAATAAGGAAGCATTACAGACCTGAGAAGTGCTGATCAAAATATTGATTTATGATCATAAGTTGGAGTAGGCGATTAAATATTTACGTACCATGCTTGTGTCTGAAAATTCATTTTCAAATTGTTGTTTCATTTTTGCTTTATTAAAATCTATCTTGTTATCCTCATTGATGATCGACTCTATTGCCAATTGAAAAGATTGTACGGTGTTGTCAAACAATGCGATACCAGAGCTGACTTTTTTACTTATTTCTATATGTGGAGGAATATTTGATAAAGCTACGGGGAGACCACAAGATAGTGCTTCTAAAACTGCCATTGGCATTCCCTCGAATAATGAGGGATTGATCATAATAGAATTTTCAGAAATATTCTCTAGATAATTTTCAACAAAACCATAAAATACCACCTGCGGAGATTCTTGTTCTATAAGGATCGGTAAAAGCTCTCCATCGCCGTAGATATGCAAATTAAAAGGTTGAGCTGCATTCTTATTTATATGGGTAAGACAATCAAATAAGAACGAAATATTTTTACTTGGGATCAATCTGCCTGCATAAATTAAGTTTATAGTATTACTCGCTATAGTCTTATTTTTTTTATTTTTTACGCCATTATAAATTACTGAACTTTGTTTTGAGGGAGCAATACTTTGTGAAACATAAGTTATTTTTTTGATAAACAATAAAGCTACTTTATGAAGATAAAAGTATATAAAACCTTTAGGAAATTGATATTCATTTTTATAATTATCACTCAAGTTACAATGAATCGTAGATATGCTTTTTGTACTGCTAAATAGTGAAACTACTGCAGATGCAATATCTGGCAATAAACCATGACTATGAAGTATGTCGACCTTTTCTTTTTTAATAAGTTTCCATAAGGCAACCAAGCTTTTTAAATTAAAGCCACCTAACTCAATAATAGTGACATTGCTATTGGAGAATATATCTTGGTAATTGTCTTGAACACCTAAAAAAGTACAGATAATAATTTTGTGATTAGTGTTTTTCATGCCATTGACTAAAGATACAACGACATTTGAGGGGCCAGTATTTTTTAACAGAGGCAGTAAATAAAGTATTTTCATTTTTTTAACGTTTCAAAAAAAGAGATAAAAGAGCTTATATCTCGTGACTCTACTTTGCGCGCAAAAGCACAGCCTATTCCTTTTGCTTGTTCAACGTCATTTAGCGTAAAAGACTGAAGAGCCTTACTGCCATTTTGAAAACCCCAGTCAACATAATGTAAGCCTTGCTTGAGCGACTCATGGCTTTGATCAATCTTTAAGTTTTTTGTAAAAGGTGAGTTTATTGCAATGGTTTGAAACACCTTTTCATCAGGTGCATGCATATTTTTAAATTGCGCTAGTATATTTCGATCAGATAATTGGCAAGTTACATACTCAGCCAATTCCTTGGTTAAACACCACCATTGAGAGCCTTTAGCATAAGTTGGGTAGCTAAAAAGCTGACGGTTTGGTAATCGAGCAATTAATTTATTTAAAATTAACATGGTATAAATCCTAGTTCTACTTTTACTTAGGTATGCCTCACTAGGGTTGGTTAAATTTGAATTATAAAAATGACGATTGAAAAATTCTTTACTTTTTATAGATTCTTCACTTTTGGCTACTTTTTGCCAAATTGAAAAGTAGCTCAAGTTATCAGATAATTTTTCTTTTAATTCTAGTTTAGTTATAAGGGGAGTATCTGCACCGCTCACTAATATAAATCGATTGTATTCATTAGTTTGCATCGCTTTTGTTAATAGAGCCAATGTTGCTTGTATAATATTCAATGTACCCCATCGTGTTCTATAGCTTTCTTGGGGAGAAAGTATAACTGTTTTTTTATCCATATCATTAAATGAACGGTGAGCGACATTACTGTCAATATGAACGAAAAAACCATCATCTTCTGAGCAATAATAATGGGAAAGGTGTTCTAAATAAGTAAAGTTATTATGTGCAAGACATAGGAAGGCTATTTTTATTTCCATTGTTTAAGACTCAAATAACTTATAGTTGAAGTATTATTGATTATTAGTTAACAACTAACTAAATGCACCAATGTTAACAGCTAAATGTTATTTTTCAAGACGTATCGAAAGTGATTTAACTAAACGAGAGAACAAGTTCAATGTGTTATGCCTTAACAACGGTTATGACTTCGTTGAATAAGAGCCGTGGGGTGTTTATATTAAAGTATTCTGGAATAAATATTGCTACCGACTCACTTGATAATTTTATTTTAGTATTCTTGAGTTCAAAAGTAGATATACTTCATAATAAAAATTAAAAGGTACTCTCATTGCCGTTAAGTCATAACTCCATTCTCAATAAAATCATTACGAATATAAGCTGGTTGTTTTTTGACAAAATATTGCGAATGGTCGTAGGTTTAGTCGTTGTTATGTGGCTTGCACGATACTTAGGACCCGAACAATTCGGTCAATTAAACTTCGTTATCGCTTTGATTTCAGTTTTTGGTGTGTTTGCCACTTTAGGTCTTAAAGGCATCGTTATAAGGGATATAATAGACACACCTGAAAATCGAAAAGTAACATTAGGTACTGCTTTTATTTTGAAGTTTATCGCATCAATTATAATGTATTTTTTATTATTAATGACTGTCTTTTTAGTTAAAAATGAGGATTCATTATTACAAAGCTTGGTTGCAATTTTAGGCCTAAGCATTATTTTTAAATCTTCAGATATAGTGAATTATTGGTTCGAATCTCAAGTCAATTCAAGGTATGTTGTGTTGGTTGAAAACAGCACATTTCTTTTGTTTTCTGTGGTTAAGATAATGATGCTTTGGCAGAATGCTGATTTGGTTTCTTTTGTATGGGTTATGTTATTTGAAACCGTCATCACAGCTTTAGTTTTACTTTTAGTTTATGGGAAGGTTGTTTTAAATCCTCTTCACTGGAAAGCAACAAGAGCTAGAGCAAAATCATTATTAAATGATAGTTGGCCTTTAATAATTTCATCGGCAGCTTGGATTATATACACAAGAATCTGTCTCTTATACACATCTCGC
>JASDWX010000030.1:0-14990 GCA_041890515.1 Alteromonadaceae bacterium | reverse complement strand
TGATAAGTGAAATGTTGAATGATCAAGCTGTTGGGTATTACTCTGCTGCAATTAGGTTAAGTGAAATTGCCAATTTCATACCGATGATAATTATATTTTCAATTATACCGACAATTACTCCTTTGAGAAAAATAAACCTCCCCCTATACCAGCATCGCTTTCAAATGACCTATGATATAGTCGTTGGGCTAATGATCATAGCTGCAATAACGACAACTTTCATGTCCTCTTGGATTATCAACCTTTTGTTTGGTGCTGATTATATCAAAGCAGCATCAGTGCTTACGATTCATATTTGGTCAGCAATATTCATTGCTATGGCTACAGTGAGTGGCAAATATTTGATAAACGAAGGTTTACAGAAGATAACGATGCAAAGGCATCTCATCGGTGTATTAATTAACATACCGCTAAATTACCTTGTAATACCTATTTATGGAATTGAAGGGGCAGCCTTAGCAAGTCTTATTTCATTAGCTTTTTCTAATTATATATTTGATGCTTTAACGCCTAAAACCCGCTTTTGCTTTCTACAAAAAACCCGCTCACTTATTGGATATGGTTTAATCAATAATTTTTGGAATAGAAAATATGAACAGAAATAGAATAAGCTGTTATTGCCGTGACTCAGTAATTTATACCCATAATAAGTCTCATTTCATTCATAATTTTGAACATGATTATCAAATTGTTTTAGTGCAGGAAAGTAAGTTCGATTGTGTAAAGCTGCTTATAGAAAAACATTATAATATTATTTCTGAGTATGATTTAATTTGGACAAAAAAACACCTATTACGAAATAAGCAACGTTTAGGTATTGAAGACGATATGCTGATCGAAAATGTGAACTTGGAAGATCTTAACTTAAAGGCCATAATTTTTGAAATTGACGAACCAGAATACCAATTAACGAGTACGGGTAAATACCAAATAAAATGGAATAATGGCTTCTTCTCTAGTATTTCAAATGATGTTGTTTTGTTGTCGAGCAATATAGAGAAATTTTTCAGTTGTGCTGCATTGTTAACTGGCTTGGAGTTCATTAAAAATTTGTCATTATCAGAAGAAAAAGTAAATATTACTAAAGTTTATCGTGATTTGATCGGTGCTGAAGGCTGGCATAGTTTTGATGAAATGTTTGCGGTAACGAACATATGTGCTGATTGGTTGGTACTAAGAAAT
Source organism: Alteromonadaceae bacterium (assembly GCA_041890515.1). Classification (GTDB taxonomy): domain Bacteria; phylum Pseudomonadota; class Gammaproteobacteria; order Enterobacterales; family Alteromonadaceae; genus Colwellia_A. The sequence goes on along the minus strand of JASDWX010000030.1, from coordinate 13,808 downwards.
GCTGAATTTCTTCCAAATGATTTTTGGGGGAATGATAAAGACATGGATATTTTATGCCGAGATTTAGATAGCTTTTTAATGGCTACAAATGCGACTAAAAAAGATTCAGGTTTTTCTAATTATGAAGTAATGATTGAATCTAAAAAAGTAGATGTTGATGCTAGATTTTTGGGCGATGATTATTACGACCGTCTTTGGCAAGAACATATGCTTTTAACAAAAGTATTTAATGGAATAGTGCCATTATTGGACCTTGAAAATCATTTCTTTTCTTTGTTATATCATGCACGTATCCACAAAAGTGTGATCAAACCTATTTATATAACTCGATTGATTGATATTTCTCATTCACTTGGTTTTATATTTGATCAGAATGTCCTTACTGATGATGAATTATGCGCACAATTTTTTGATGATTTTTTTGACAGTAAAAATTATAAGTTCACCTTTCCTTATGATTTTGCATGTTATGAAAATATAAATAGAGATGTGACCAAATTTGTAATGAATACCAAGCCTATGTGTATGAACTTAGGCTTTACCTTAAAGTTAATTAAAAACAATTTATTTTTAATTTTCTGTAAATTATCACCAAGAACGGTTAAAGATTATATAAAGAGAGTATTGGGTAAATGAACGATTTAAGTGGTTTAGTTGAAGAAGAGATTTTAGATGAACTAGCGCAATACACTGTGAATAAAACACAAAAATTAACGTTAACTCATAATCGTTTTGATCTTGCTATTAAATTATACTTTCTAGAAGGACTATCTTCTACACATTACTCTAGCTATAGAGATAATTGTTATAAACAACATATCAAGTCATTTTCTGACGGAACCTTTTCAGAGCCTAATAATTCAGAAAAGAATTCATATGAAGAATTTGAACGAGTTTTTAAATTATTATATAACGATATAAAAGAAAATGGTTTCAGTAGTGAAAAAAGCTTAATCCCCCTCGCTATCGATGGAAGTATTTTAAATGGAGCTCATAGAGCATCAGCAATCATTTTTTCTAAACAAACTGCTGGAGTCATCAATACGCAATTGCCAGCACGAAATTTTGATTATAAGTACTTTAAAGATAGGGGAATGCCTATAGATATGCTCGATATTGCTGCAAAAACATATATTGAATATGATGAAAATTGTTTTTTGGCCATAGTATGGCCTGCTGCAAAAGGTCGTGATGAAGCAATCGAAAATATTTTATCTAAAGTTGTTTATAAGAAAAGTGTGAAATTAAATTATAATGGCGCACACAATTTATTAGTTGAAGCATATAAAGATGAACTTTGGCTTGGCCCAAAAGAAAAAAATTTCCCAGGGATAAAAAATAAGCTAGTAGGATGCTTTCCTAATTTTGATGATATTAGAGTTTATATCTTTAAAGCGGATAACCTAGATGAAGTTTTAGTACTGAAAGATAAAGTTAGAAATCTATTTGGAATTGAAAAACATGCTATTCATATTACTGACAATAAGGAAGAAACATTAAGGGTAGGTGGCCTTCTACTGAATAGTAATGGTATTCATTTTTTGAATTACGCATTTCCCCAAAAGTTCTTAGGTCTACAACTCAATAGGGTTCCAGAGTTATTGTCTGCAAAATCTTTAGATGAAAAAAAAGTGATTTTTGATGAAAGCATGGTTTTAGATATTTATGGATTACGTAAAAGCATTCATATAACTTTTCGAATAAATCCAAATTTACAGGAACATCTATCTGTAAAGGCATGGCCATTGAATGAGTTTTATCTGACAGAAGAGGTTGAGTTATTTGATCATCCTAAGTTTTACTTTTATTTTAAAGGTTTTAAATTCATCAGTTTAAAAGAAGTGTATCTGATGAAAAAAAGAAGAAGCTCTGACCAAGACTTGAAAGATATAAAACTAATTAAACAACTTATGAAAAATAGCATTATTCGAGACAAACTTGATTTGATTCGTTGTTCTTTTTATTTTAAAAAAATTATGTTTATTGCAAAAATAAAACAATCTTTAGCAAAAATATTCATGAAATTTGGTATTTATGATGTTATTAAAAAAACAATTGGCAAACGTTAATATCGTTAGAATAATTGCAATATTTTAACTCAACGATTATCTAGCTTAATAACAACTATTTATATTATGTCAATAGAAGTAATAATTGCTTTTTTGATCTACATCAAATACAAACAAAAACTTAATGATAATCGTTTGTATTAAGGTTTGTTTGTATGTATCATCGCCTCAATTAAAAATATCTCTCTACAAACTTTAACGGACATGACACCCATGATGAAGAAAACCTTAATTGCTTCTGCACTTATCGGCTTATTTGCTAGCACGGCAGTTACTGCAAATGATGATACTGAAGAATTACGTAAAGTTATTGCACAACAGCAAGAAGTATTAAAAAGCTTAGAAAAACGTTTAGATGAAACAGAAGAGCGCCTTGAAGCGACTGCTGACCAAGTAGAATCAAGCACAAGCACAAGCTTATTTGCTAAAACAACTATTGGCGGTTACGGTGAATTGCATTACAACAATTACGAAGACACGGAAGCGAAAGTTGACTTTCATCGTTTCGTTTTATTCTTCGGTCATGAATTTACTGACAAATTACGTTTTTTCTCTGAATTCGAATTAGAGCACAGTATTGCGGGTGAAGGTCAAGCTGGCGAAGTTGAGCTTGAACAAGCATATGTTGAGTATGATTACAGCGATACAATTACCACAAAAACAGGTTTGTTCTTAATCCCAGTCGGTATTATTAACGAAACTCATGAGCCGCCTACGTTTTATGGTGTTGAACGTAACGGTGTGGAAAAAAATATTATTCCAGCAACTTGGTGGGAAGCCGGTGTTGCGGGTAACTTTAAATTAGCACCGGGTTTAGCCGTAGATGCTGCAGTAAGCAGTGGTTTAAAAGTTGGAGACGATTATAAAATCAGAGGTGGTCGTCAAAAGGTTGCAAAAGCTTCAGCTGAAAATCTCGCCTACACAGGCCGTGTAAAATATACTGCTATTCCAGGCTTAGAATTAGCTGCAACGTTACAGTATCAATCAGATTTGACTCAAAGTGCCATCGGCATTGATGATGCTTCAGCAATATTATTTCAAGCACATGCCATTTATCAAGTTGATAACTTCACTGTTCGCGCATTATATGCAACTTGGGATATTGATGGTGATGAAGCTAAAGCATTAGGTCGTGATGAACAAACAGGTTGGTACATTGAACCTTCATATATGTTTAATGAAGAAGTAGGCGCTTTTGCTCGTTATGCTGAATATAATAATGAAGCTGGCTTAAGTTCTTCTAATGCGGTTGAGTCAACCAGCGTTGGTATCAACTATTATTTGCATGAAAATGTTGTACTAAAAGCTGATTTTGAAGAATTAGGTGGTTCAAAAGACTCTACTGGTTTTAACTTAGGTTTTGGCTACCAGTTTTAATGAGTCTTTATCTTGATGCATTTATTGCATGATGGCGACGCAGTAAATAAGAGAGTGAATGGGTATTATCTACTCATTCATTTTTATGTTTTAAAAATATCTTTATTGTAAAGGAGTCACCTTTGGTTAAAATTATATTCACTTTATTCATCGTGTTTAGTTTACAAACACCTGTATTTGCCAAAGATACTTATCAAACGTCTAAGCAGTTTGTTAGCTATTCATTTAACGGCGAAATACCAAAATCTAAAGCAATATGGTTATCGGCTGAAGATAAGGCGGTGATAAGTGAAATTATGAGCCACCAGTACAACCGATTGCGCTTAAAGTATTGGCAGCAAGAAAGTGAAACAGTATGGGTGCTTGAAGAAATCGGAAAAGAAAAACCGATTACGATTGGCGTTCATATTAAAAATGAACAGATTGTAGACGTTAAAGTGCTCGCTTATCGAGAATCACGTGGTGATGAAGTGCGTCATAACTTTTTTACTAAGCAATTTCATTCAGCGTCTTTAACGAAAGAAAACATGCTTAATCAACATATTGATGGTATAACAGGCGCAACCATGTCGGTACGAGCGCTTACTAAAGTTGCACGTTTGGCACTTTGGTTAAATAAAAAGGTAAAAGTTTAATTTTTTTGCCTATGATAAGTTTAGTTAGATAGGTTTAACTCGCATTAACATGATTCATAAAAAATCCACGCCCTCTATAAGTTATCGTATTATTCGTCATTTACGAGAATGGCACCGTAAACTTGGTATATTTTCAGCACTCTTCATTATATTTCTTTCTATTTCTGGTATTGCTTTAAACCATACAACGTTATTGTCCTTATCGGAACAATCGATTACTAGCCCTTTATTGCTTAATCATTATGGCATTAAGCCACCGAGTGATATCCGCTTTTATCAGCAAAAAGAATGGCTAGTTACCGAACAGTTTATTTGGTTAGGCGATAAACTCGTTTATGAAAGTGATGAGCCCGTTATTAGTATCAGCAAATTTCAGACATATCGTTTATTGGCTACAACTAAGCAGTTGATTATATTTACCAATAAAGGTGAATTGGTTGATAAGCTTGATAGTTCAAGTGATTTGCCCGTCCCAATACAGTCGGTTAGCATTTCAGAAAATCACATACTGTTAAAAACACCACAAGGTTATTATCAGGGCGATAGCGACTTCTTTGATTGGGAAAAAATTAACACATTGATTGAACCAAAGTGGATTACTTCAGAAGCTGTTACGCCGTCAGAATCAAAAGTCGCTTCTACAAAATATCAGTCGCAGTTTTTAAGTTGGGAAAGGGTGATTCTAGATGCCCATTCAGGTCGAATATTGGGTGATTATGGCGTCATACTGATGGATATTGTCGCTTTTATGCTTATCTTACTATCGATTAGTGGTATTTATATGTGGTTCAAGTATTCAAAGAAGAAACGATAGACTTTATATATTTTAAAATATTAAGCCTATCAATTCATTTATGTCATTATTCTATTTATCAATGGTTACGAAATCAGCTAGTGCTTTTCATTGAGTAGCATTATCAGTTCTTCTTCATATTTTATTTTTTTACTCTCAGTAAAGCCAACGTGTGCACTGACCATTTTTCCTGTACGGTCAATGATATAACTACTGGGCATCCCTTTTAGCTTGAATTTTCGGGCGACTTTTCCTTTAGGATCATAAAAAACGCTAAAGTTAGCAGGAACTTCTGCAAGAAAATCGTCGGCTAATACTTTATTGTTATCGAGGTTCACACTAATGATGATTAAGCCTTGTTGTTGATGTTTTTCCTGCATCTCATTCATCCATGGAAACGACTTTCGACAAGGACCGCACCACGATGCCCAAAAATCTAAGTAGATTACTTTCCCTTTGTGAGACGCGATTAATTTATCAAAATTTTGTAGAACGTTTACTTGAGCTGTTGACTCAGCATTACTGAGTGCTGAAAAGCTTAAACTGAAGAGTAACGTAAATAATAGCGGGACTAATTTTCTAATGATCATAGTGTTTAACTTAAATAGGTTTTACTTATTAAAGCATGGATATTTACTTGAGTGAAGTTTTGCTTATCTGAGAAAAAGGATAGTTGTCTTTTTCTCCCTGACTAAGGTAAATTGCATAGAATATTTACCTTTTAGAAAACGTTTATGAGAATATTTTTACAGAGTTGTTCAATGTTAATTTTTTTTGCCTTATTATCAAGTATAGCTCATGCTTCGCAGGACAAAGCATCAGAAGAACTTGAACACAATAAATGGTTGAAACTTCGCTTTAGTGAACAACATAAAAATTTGATCCCTATTGTTGCTGTTGCGGATATGTTTTTTGCTTGTGATAAGACTAAAAATAGTGGCAGTGAAAACTATCAGGTGGCTGAGCTTGTTGAAGGCATGGACCGTAACTTACTTGCTGAAAAACTATCGCAGTGCCTCGATGGTCAGGGTATAAAGTCTGATACCGCGTTAAACTTTGGGTTATATGGTTGTTTTTACCAACAATTAAATAATCTATCAGCGGAAGATAAAAAAGAGAAAATGAGAATCGTCACTCAAAGCATCTCTTCATTGAGCCGTGAAGAAAGGCAAAAAAGTTTTTCTCGTTGTGTAACGGACCAAGCGATTAGCTATTTAAAATAATGTATTTAATCACGTAAATAAAAAGGAGCCTTAAGCTCCTTTTTGACAGTCTAATTCAACAGTAATTTGTCTCTTTAGATATTTAATTATTCAATAAATTCGCTGGTGAAAACTGGTCGGTCAACACTTTAGTATTTTCAGGCCAGTCTTGTTCTATACGCGTTGATGTCATTTGTTGACTTACTTGTATTAAGTCAACCGAAAAAGGGGTTAACCTTTCTTGCAATGCTTTTGCACGCTGGTTAATTAACGTTAAACTGGGTAACTTACCTTTAGTCGCCAAAATAATTCGATTGCTGTTTTTGTAATTTCGCACATTATAAAAATCGCCAAACACTGATTTATACGTTGCCGATTCATGTGCATATAACTCACTTACTGAAAAAGTGTTAGCACTTAATACACCACCCTCATTCAGTAACCTTTTAGTTTCTTGTATAAATTCTTGTGTTAATAGATGTTCAGGAATGTAGTCACCGTTAAAGGCATCAAGTATGATCCAATCGTATTTCTGCTTTTTTATTATTGCCCTTTTAATAAAAATTCTACCGTCTTGTATTACTGATAAAACGTTTTGGTTCTCAATAAAGCCAAAATATTGACGAGCGACTTTCACAACAGCGGGATCTATTTCTACATTGGTAATGACACTTTGGGGGTAAAGTTGGTGTAGCGTGTTTGACATAGTGCCACCACCTAAACCAATAATAAGAATATTTTTTGGCTCTTCAATCAGCAACAGTCCGGAAAATAATAACTTAGTATAATTAAAGACTAAACGTTGAGGGTCACTTTTATATAAACAGCTTTGATTCGTTTTACTTGATCTCACATTGAATTTTAAACAGCGTGAATCACCTTGGTCATCAACCAAAATATTACGGTATAACGAGCGTTCCTGATGAACAATTTCTGCCAAAATACTTGTGGAAAAACCTAATAATAGGCAAGAAAAAGTTAAAATCGAAATTTTACTCATGAACAGCACCTGTTGTATTTATGTTGAGAGGTTTGGCTGATTTATTTAAAAAAACAGCAAAGATACCTAACATGCCTAGTACAGAACTAAAGACCATAATAATGTTGTCTACTTCAAAAAATAGCACAAAATAAAATGAAGTAATAATGGTGCCTAATGCACTACCCAGTGTGGAAACAAAGTAAAGTTTCCCTGCTGTTTGTCCACTGCTATCTTTATCGGTCACTAACAAACGAACAGAATAGGGTGAGATCATACCCAAGATAATTGTTGGAATAAAAAACAATGCGGCGCAAGCAAGTAAAGAACCATAACGAGAATCTTCAACATTCAAGAATATGAACTCCATGATAGGCGTTGACCATATGGCGACAGGTAAAATCGTTATACCGGCTAATACAAAGATAAAGCCATATTTTTTTAAGGAAGCATTCTTAGTCGACAACTTCCCTCCAGCAAGATAACCAAAAGACAAGCTCAACATAAAGACGGTAATGATGCTGCCCCAAATATGAACACTACTGCCAAAAAATGGTGCTAGAATTCTACCACCTAAAAGCTCAATGCCCATAATGCAAAAGCCACTTGAAAAAGCGAGTAAATAAATAAAAAGGTTTTGCCATGAAGGTTTACTTTGTTGTTTGGTCATTTACGTTTATCTGTAGTTTCTATAGTAAGTATTTCTATATTAACGACAAAAGGCGCGTAGTCCAAATCAATTTGAACTACGCGCCTTTTTGTTTGTTAATATTTATTTCTATTTTTTAGTTAAGTGTATAGTTAAGTGTATAGTTAACCTTTTGCAAGTAACTGCTTTAAGAAGTGAGCGGTATGTGACGTTTTATGTTTCGCTACCTTTTCTGGCGTACCTGCAACGAGTATTTCACCGCCACCAGCGCCACCTTCTGGGCCTAAATCAATAATCCAGTCAGCGGTTTTAATGACATCTAAGTTATGTTCAATCACTACAACGGTATTGCCATGATCACGTAAACGATGAATAACGTGTAATAACTGTTTAATATCATGAAAATGTAAACCTGTGGTGGGCTCATCTAAAATATAAAGTGTTTTACCGGTATCACGCTTTGATAATTCTTTCGATAATTTAACACGTTGTGCTTCACCACCTGAAAGGGTCGTGGCTGACTGACCTAACTTAATATAACTTAATCCCACATCCATTAAGGTTTGTAATTTACGATTTATAGCCGGAATAGGGGCAAAAAACGTTAAAGCGTCTTCAATGGTCATATCTAGCACTTCATGAATGCTCTTACCTTTGTACTTCACTTCTAACGTTTCGCGATTATAACGTTTCGACTTACACATATCACAAGGCACGTAAACGTCAGGTAAAAAGTGCATTTCAACTTTGATTAAACCGTCGCCCTGGCAAGCCTCACAACGCCCACCTTTTACATTAAAGCTAAATCGACCAGGCTTATAACCCCGAGAGCGTGATTCTTGTGTTGCAGCAAAAATTTCACGAATCGCGGTAAATATACCGGTGTAAGTTGCTGGGTTAGAACGTGGCGTTCTACCAATAGGACTTTGATCAATATCAATCACTTTATCGAGTAGCTCTAAACCGATGATTTCTTTATGAGGTGCTGGTTCCTGTGTTGTTGCACCATTTAGTGCAATGTGAGCAAGCTTAAATAAGGTGTCATTAATGAGTGTCGATTTTCCTGAACCTGAAACACCCGTTACACAAGTCATTAAACCATTAGGAATAGTAAGATCGACATTTTTTAAATTATTGCCTGTTGCCCCTTTAAGTTTAACGACATTCTTTTTATCAAAAGGAACTCGCACTTTAGGTATTTCAATACACTCACGCCCTGAAAGGTATTGTCCGGTGAGTGACTTTTCGCAGGCTAAAATGTCATTCACATCACCTTGAGCAATTATTTCACCACCATGCACACCAGCGCCAGGACCAATATCAATTACATAATCGGCGGCGCGGATCGCATCTTCGTCATGCTCAACGACAATTACGGTATTACCTAAGTCACGCAAATGAATAAGAGTTTTTAATAAACGTTCGTTATCACGTTGATGCAAACCAATAGAGGGCTCATCTAAAACGTACATAACCCCCACTAAGCCAGCACCTATTTGACTTGCTAAACGTATGCGTTGAGCTTCACCGCCAGATAGTGTTCCTGCAGCACGTGATAAATTAAGGTAATTTAAGCCAACGTTGACTAAGAAACCTAAGCGGTCACACACTTCTTTGAGAATTTTTTCTGCTATCTGCGCTTTTTGACCCGATAAATTTAAGTTTTGGAAAAATGCTAGCGCGTCAGATATAGAAAGCTCAGCAATATTCGTCAGTGGCGTGTCTGCAATAAAAACATTACGTGCTTCAAGACGTAAGCGACTGCCATTGCAGTCAGGGCAATGTTGGCTATTCAAATACTTTGATAACTCGTCACGTACTGCGTTCGATTCTGTTTCACGAAAACGGCGCTCCATATTATTCAAAATACCTTCAAACGGATGCTTGCGAATAACAACATCACCACGGTCGTTCATATATTTGAATTCAACTTCTTGTTTACCACTACCACGAAGTATTAACACCTGGTGACTTTCTGACAATTTATTAAAGGGTTTTTCAAGGGAAAATCCATAATGATCTGACAGCGCTTGTAGCATTTGAAAATAATAAAAATTACGCTTGTCCCAACCGCGGATCGCGCCACCCGATAAACTGAGTTCAGGGTTTGTGATCACGCGAGCCGCATCAAAAAACTGCTGGTTTCCTAAACCGTCACAGGTTTTACAAGCACCTGCTGGATTGTTGAATGAAAAAAGGCGAGGCTCAAGTTCTTGCATACTGTAGCCACACTGTGAACAAGCAAAATTTGCGGAAAAAACTAACTCTTCCCGATCTGGCTCGTCCATAAAGGCTACTTTAGCGGTGCCTGCTGTTAAACCTAATGCAGTTTCAAATGATTCAGATAAGCGAAGCTGAATATCGTCGCGTACTTTTAAGCGGTCAACCACTACTTCAATGGTGTGTTTTTTATGAAGCTCTAATGTTGGAGGATCAGATAAATCACAAACTTCACCGTCAATTCTAGCGCGAATATAACCTTGTGCGGCTAAGTTATCGAGTAACTTTACATGCTCGCCTTTTCTGCCTTGTAGCACAGGTGCCAGCACCATGACTTTTGTCCCTTCTTCAAGTGCTAGAACCTTATCCACCATTTGTGAATTTGTTTGTGCAGCTAAAGGTTGGTGATGTGTCGGGCAACGCGGTTCGCCAACACGAGCATAAAGTAAGCGTAAATAATCGTAAATTTCGGTAATCGTACCGACAGTAGAACGGGGATTATGAGAAGTTGATTTTTGTTCAATAGAAATCGCGGGTGATAATCCTTCTATATGATCAACATCAGGCTTTTCCATCAGCGACAAAAATTGACGCGCATAAGCAGAAAGTGATTCTACATAGCGACGTTGTCCTTCTGCATATAAAGTGTCAAATGCTAATGAAGATTTACCCGAGCCAGAAAGACCGGTAATAACGACTAATTTTTCTCTAGGAATATCTAAGCTGATGTTTTTCAGGTTATGTGTTCTAGCGCCACGTACTTCTATATTTTTCATAACAATTCCGCGTAAAGTTTGAACCGATTATTATTGCATAATTACCGGGTAATAATCAGTATTAATCTCTATTTTTGTTCAAGTGTTTGTCGTGATACTATAACGCGAATTTTTGTATTTTTATCACACGTTTAGAGAACGCCATGAGTACCACAGGTTTAAATAGTATTGAGAAGAAAGCCGCATTTTCCTTAGCCGCCGTATTTGGTTTACGTATGCTTGGGCTTTTTATGATTTTGCCCGTTTTTGCTATTTACGGGGAACAATTGATCGGTTTCAGTCCTATTTGGATAGGCTTAGCGATTGGTGCTTATGGACTGACGCAGGCCATGTTACAGATTCCTATGGGGATTTTGTCTGATAAATATGGCAGAAAACCGATTATTTTATTTGGTTTGGTTATTTTCTTTTTGGGCAGTGTTGTTGCTGCGATGTCCGACACTATTTATGGTGTTGTGTTTGGTCGTGCCTTACAAGGCATGGGCGCTATCGCTAGTGCAGTGTTGGCATTAGCCGCTGATTTAAGTCGTGAAGAGCAACGTCCAAAAGTGATGGCGACTATCGGTATGTTTATTGGTTTATCGTTCACTTTAGCGATGGTTTTTGGCCCCATTGTTGCTGAAGCTTTTGGCTTAAGTGGTTTATTTTGGTTTACTGCAATACTCACTGTTTTCGCCATGATGATGATCCAATTTATGGTGCCAAATTCTGTGAATAAAGCCCCAAAAGGCGACAGTGTCGCTTTGCCCGAACAGCTGAGTAAACTTATTCGTCATCCTGAATTGTCACGCTTAAATTGGGGAGTATTTATTCTTCATATGGCGTTAACGGCTTGTTTTATTACTTTACCTAAACAGTTTGTTGCTAGTGGTTTAGCGTTAGAACAGCATTGGCAACTGTATTTACCTGCATTACTTGGTTCATTCTTTCTGATGGTGCCGTTTATGATCATGGCCATTAAAAAACAAAAAGAAAAGCAAATGTTCTCTGCCGCCATATTATTATTGGCCGCGTCATTATTATTACTGTGGTATTTACCACTTGGTTTTTGGACGTTAGTCTTATTAGTTGTTATGTTTTTTACTGCCTTTAATTACTTAGAAGCAACGATGCCATCAATTTTGTCTCGTATCGCTCCTGCTGGCGTAAAAGGCAGCGTAATGGGCATATATTCTAGTAGCCAGTTTTTAGGCGCCTTCATGGGGGGAATACTTGGTGGAGTTATTGCCAGTCAATTTGGTGAGCAAGCAATATTTCTTGTTATGTCGTTAGTGACATTGCTCTGGTTTCTTGGCGCAATAAGTATGAAACCACTAAAAAAATCAAAAAGCTATACATTTTCGACAAGTATCGACTGTGAAGAAAAAGCCAACGAAGTAGCTGAGCAATTAATTGAAATGCCCGGAGTTATTGAAGCAATACTGGTGCAAGAGGAATCTGTTGTTTATTTAAAAGTTGATGTGAAGTTAGTGAATTTAGCTGAGATTAAAGCGGCTCTGAATCCTTAATCTTTAATTATTTATCTAATAAAGCCAATGTTTACAATTATTTTATTGTTGAAACATTGGTTTTAATGGACAGCAATAATTTCGTTTTGCTGCTTATTAATCCCCATCATTAATGCTATTTCATCCTCAATGAACTTTCCTATTAACGCTTTTGCCATCGGCGAACTTGGTGTGATAACCGTGTAGGCCTGCCCATTTAATATGCCTTTAAAGCCACCTGCGGCTGGCGCAATAAAAAACAATTGTTTGTGCTTACTGTTTTTTTTAAGTTGCACCAGAGCACCTAATGCTATGGGCATTTCTTCTTCAAAGTCTCGAATAACCAATTGTTCAATAGCCTGTTTGGCTTGTTGGATTTGATCCACGCGTCGAGATTGCCCTTCAGCTAAATAACTCGCTTCGATAGCTAGTGTATCGTATTGGGTTTCAGCAACTGACTGATCATCTGTTGCGGCAAGATGAGCATTATTTGCCGCGTTTTTTATAGCGATGAGTTCGTGCTCTAGATGAGCAAGAATATCGCAGATTATTTGCTTTTTATTCATAATGCTTAGGATACTGACTTGAAATTTTTAGTAAATACATTTTTGATCTGACACCTGTCAAAATACTACTTGAATTTGTCGCTTTAAACGTCTATTTTATAGTTATAAAAATTGATTTATCCTATAAATAATCCCGATAAAGTGAACAACTATGACCCTTAAAACAGCCAGTAACGCCTTTCCAAATTTATTAGCCCCTTTAGATTTAGGGTTTACTACCTTAGCAAATCGGACATTAATGGGCTCAATGCATACGGGACTCGAAGAAGAAAAAGGTGGCTTTGATAAGTTAGCTGCTTTTTATCAAGCGCGTGCAAAAGGTGGCGTCGGCTTAATTGTTACCGGTGGTATTAGCCCAAATGCTCGAGGAAGGTTAGCGCCATTCGGTTGTGAGTTAAGTAAATTTTGGCAAGTGAGTAAGCATAAAAAAATTACTGATGCGGTTCACCAATACCCAACAAAAATATGCATGCAATTGTTACATGCTGGTCGTTATTCTTATCATCCCTTTAGCTTTGCCCCGAGTAAAGTAAAATCACCAATAAACCCATTCACACCATCTGCCATGTCAGTTCGCCAAATTAAAGGCACGATTAAAGATTTTGCTTACTCTGCAACTTTAGCGCAAAGAGCAGGTTACGACGGTGTTGAAATTATGGGCTCCGAAGGTTACTTACTGAATCAATTTTCATGTGTCCGCGTGAATAAAAGAACAGATGAATGGGGTGGTTGCGTTGAAAATCGTATGCGTTTAGCCATCGACATTATAAAAGCGGTACGTGAAAAAGTAGGTGAAAAATTTATCGTTATTTTCCGATTGTCGATGATAGATCTTGTTGACGGAGGTAATAGCTGGGAAGACGTAGTGACCATGGCAAAAGCAGTTGAAGCGGCAGGTGCTACCTTAATTAATACCGGTATTGGTTGGCATGAAGCTAGAGTTCCAACGATTTCGACTTCAGTGCCTCGTGCCGCATTTACGTGGATCACTGAAAAAATGAAGCAAGAAGTTTCTATCCCTTTGGTGACAACTAACCGCATAAATACACCAGAGG
>JASDWX010000029.1:0-27034 GCA_041890515.1 Alteromonadaceae bacterium | reverse complement strand
AGTACCAACGTTAACGTGCGGTTTATTACGTTCAAATTTTGCTTTAGCCATTTTTAAAGTACCTCAGGGTAGATTAACAAAAATAATATAATTTTTAGTGTGATAGAAATCTTAAGAAATGGTGCTGATAGGCAGATTCGAACTGCCGACCTCACCCTTACCAAGGGTGCGCTCTACCAACTGAGCCATATCAGCATTTCACAAAATTGGAGCGGACGGCGAGAATCGAACTCGCAGCTTTAGCTTGGAAGGCTAAGGTATTACCACTATACGACGTCCGCTTTTCTATCTTTAATATTGTAAAAGTGGTGGAGGGAGGTGGATTCGAACCACCGAAGGCTGAGCCGTCAGATTTACAATCTGATCCCTTTGGCCACTCGGGAACCCCTCCAATACTTTTACAACAATTTTATTAATGGTGCCGACTGCCGGAGTCGAACTGGCGACCTACTGATTACAAGTCAGTTGCTCTACCAACTGAGCTAAGTCGGCACTACATTAAGTGGTGCGAATTCTAGTGGAATGTTTTGCCCCTTGCAAGCGTAAAAACAAAAAAAAACCATGTTTTTGATCTTTTGATTATTTTTTAGTCGCCAAGTGTCTAAAGTAGCGGCTAAGTATCAATGTAATTAACCATGGACGGACTTAAAAACGCTGCATACCGATAAATACCAGCTCGTGAACAATATAGTGTTTAGTTGAAAGTAATGCGCCTAATTTTTCTGCATTACCACCTGTAAGTATTATTTTATCGAGAGAAACTTGTTTTTTCGCTTGCATGATTGATTGGTTAATAAAGCCGAGTGTTGCTGCCCAGCAAGCATTATTTACTCCATCGGAAGTACTTTTCCCAAACGAAATATCAACCTGATGTTCTTGAGCTGCCATAATTTGGGAGGTATTTAATAACAGGCTATTAAATAAAATATCTATACCCGGTAAAATCCAGCCACCTAAATGATTACCATTCTTATCAAGTAAATCAATGGTTGTTGCAGTACCCGCATCAACGATAAGTATATTTTTATTGCTATAAAGGATATCTGCGGCAAGTAACGTTAACCAACGATCCACCCCTAAAGTAATGGGTTGTTGGTAACTTGAGGTGACACCAAAACGTTTACTTTCACTTTTCACGTTAATTAAATCAATGGTATTTTGGTGAGTATATGCAGAAAAAATATCAATTAAATGTTCTTCACCCACACTCGCAACGATAATAGCCTTGACTGATCCAGTAATATTTTCTAGCCATTTTTTATTGATATCTTCATTTCGTTCACTTTGAATTACTGATAATTTACCCTGTTGCTCAAAAGTATATTTTGTACGAGTATTGCCAATATCGACTAATAATCTCATCATTCTCCCCTCAAGCTAACTTCACCACCATAGACAGGATGAATTTGACCCTCGACTTCTAATAACAATGCTCCTTGGATATTAATTCCCCGACAAATCCCTTTTTTCTCACGCGTGCCCGTGATCAATCTTACGGGTTTATTATAATAAAAATCATGCTTAGCCCACTCATTAACCATCGTTGTCAAACCTTCAGTTTGATGCTGTAGTAATCTTAAAGAAAGTTTGGTAATTAATGTAGCGGCTAATTCATCTCGATCAATAAAATCCAGGTTTTTGTCTTTAGCATTCGCTATATTTTTATTAATAACGTCTTGTAAATCAGTCCATGGCTGATCTACTTGTTCAGCACTTTTTTGTGGCATACTAATGTTCAAACCAATACCTATTACACAATGGCATGGTTCAAGCGCCTGCCCTTCAAGATCAATAAGAATACCGGCGAGCTTCACACCGTCGAAATATATATCATTAGGCCACTTCAACTGTACGTCGATTTGATAAAGATCTTTTATTGCATCGCTCACCGCCAAAGCAGAGACAACACTTAGCCCCATTGCTGCAGCCATACCTTGTTCTAAAAACCAATACATCGACATATATATGTGTGAACCAAAAGGTGAGATCCATTTCCGACCTCTACGGCCTCTTCCTGAATCTTGATATTCAGCTAAACATACCTGTAAGTTATGATTTTGATTGGGTAAACGGCGCAACAAGTAGCTATTAGTTGAATCAATAATATTATGTACTTCTACTTTATTATTTTGTCCAAGTTCGAATAGTTTTCGTTGAATATTTTTTTCATCTAATAAAGTTAACGGTTCAGAGAGCTTATAGCCTTTTCCAGTAACGCTATAAATATCAAGTCCCATTTCAACTAACGAGGCCATGTGATTTGAAATTGCGGCACGACTTACACCCATCTGTTCACCTAACCATTGCCCAGAGACAAATTGCCCCTCAGATAAATAGTGAATCAGTTTTTCTTGAATAGCTTTAGCCATGTTCAGTTTATTTCCTTTAAAAATACTTCGCCATCCTCAGCAAGCATCATTACTTCAGGCTGAAGACTGATACCGAAATTATCAAATACTGTTTTTTGCACATAAATCGCTAAATTTTTAATATCTTCACCTTTGGCTGAGTCAATATTTGTTAGCACAAGTGCTTGCTTGTCATGAACTGCAGCACCATTCATTTGATATCCCTTCAACGCGGATTTTTCAATTAACCACCCGGCCGCCAATTTAACGTTACCCTTGTCTTGTGGGTAAAATGGGAGTTCAGGATAACGGTCTTTCAATAATATCAATTGATCCGCCGAAACCACGGGGTTTTTAAAAAAACTCCCCGCATTTGGAATTATTTTCGGGTCTGGCAACTTACTGTTTCTTAATTCAATAACGGTATTCATAATATCTATAGCGCTACAAATTTCAGGTAAACGATTCAAACCTTGATAGTTTAGCTTTGCCCGCCAGTTCTTGGGAAAACGAAGTGTAATATTAGTGATAAGGCCTTTATTTTTTAAGCATTGTTTGAAAATACTATTCCGATAAGCAAATTTGCATTGAGCATTAGTTAGCAACTGAGATTCATTTTCATCAAAATCAAACCAAGTGACACTCTCGATAAAATCAGAAATCTCTACGCCATAAGCGCCAATATTTTGCACTGGAGCAGCACCAACACTTCCAGGAATGAGTGCTAAATTTTCTAAGCCGTTAATTCCCTTATTAATGCAAAAACACACTAAGTCATGCCAATTTTCACTACATGCAGCATTCACTTCATAATAACCTTGGGTTTCACTGACACTTATGCCTAAAAATTCGGGTTTAATAATCACGGGGGCAATATCTGCAACAAAAAGTGTATTACTCCCTTCTCCTAAAATATAAAAGCTACCTTTTGTAACGGTTGTTAATAATTTTAGTTCTTGATTGTTTTTTGGATAATAAATAACAGGAGTCATTGCCGTTATTGCAAAACTATTATTTTTTTGTAGGGAAAATTGTTGGTGTGATTTCATATTATAAGCAGAAGTACAATGCTGGTAAAAACGTTTACTTATTCTACCTAAGTTTTCAATAAGCGGAAGGGCTTAATACCTAGAAAAGCATTAACCTTGTTTACGTACCGGTAGTTTCACGATGTTATTACTGCGTTCGTTGTAATACTTGTTTTGATATTTATCAGAATCTATACTTTGACTATGATTAATAACAATGCCCTCAATGGGAGCGTTTACCTGCCTGAGCATACGTAAACCGGTTGTAATTTGTTCCCGTTTAGTTTTCTCTCCATGAACAACATACAGAACTGTTTCGACTAATTTAGAAATAATAACGGCATCACTCACTGCATTTACAGGAGGTGTTTCAATAATAATGCGATCATAAAAGTTACCAAAAACTTTAATCAACATATTAAAGCGTTTCATTGAGAGAAAAGCTAATGGATTAGCCGGAGAGATACCAGATGTTAGAATGTCTAACTTCAAATTTTTATCTCGGATAATACATTCATTAATTTGATGCGTTTTTGCTAATAAGTTTGATAGTCCCGGTCGGTGTGGATTCAAGTTCATATTTCTAGCAACCGTTGGATGTCTCATATCAGCTTCAATGAGCAGAACCTTTTCCATTTCACTAAACGAACGCGCTAAATGCAGAGCAACGGTAGACTTACCTTCATTGGGTACAGAAGATGTTATCGCGATTACTTTTGCTGGCTTGCTTTCACCATTAAATAATAAAGAGGTTCTTAACGTTCTGACCGCTTCTGTAAATTGATTGTCAGTATGGTAAGGATCACCTTTTCTATCCGCACTTGATATTTGGAACTTTGGCAATATTGCCAGAATAGGTGCTTCTGTAAAGTTTTCAAGTTTACGACGCGAGTTCAATGTATCCATTAAGAGTTCACGCATGATGATGATAATTGATATAACACCAAAGGATAAGATAAAGCTTATAATCACCATAAGTGCTTTATTAGGCGCAAATCTATTGCGAGGAGTAATAGCCTTATCTATAAATCGTACATAGAAGTTCGCTTTATAATTCCCCATTGCGTCAGTTTCTTTTAAACGGATTAAATAATTATTATAAAGTTCTTTGTTCGTATCGACTTCGCGCTGAAGTTTTGTAAATTTATTTTGCTTCCTAATTAAACGCAAATATTCTATTTTCGCTTCAGTCAAGCGTACTTGTGTTACCTTCACTTTTTCAACCGAATTCACATAATTTTTTTCAATCGAAATCACAATTTCATTAACAAGCTCCACTATACGTTTTTGTAAGGATTCAAGCTCTGCTTGAACAGCAATTCTTTTTGGATGTTTTGGCCCATAACGTTTCGAAAGTTCAAAATTTTTACGTTCTGCTTTTTCATCTGCACGTCTTAATTCGCTTAAGTCACTTTGCTTACTAATCTCCTGCAGTTCAAGTAATTGCACTGTATTTTCTCGGCGTTTTTGAATACTGAGATAAGTAACCTCTAAGTCATCTTTTATTTTTTCAGCGCGTATTGCTGAAGAAGTTAATTCGGTTAATTCAGAGCTCACTAAACCTGCAACGCCCAAAATATCTACAATACCTTCTGTTTCGCGATATTCTTGTAATGATTCTTCTGATGTTTCAAGCTTTTTACCTAACTCTTCAAGTTGATCAACGAGCCATTGCGATGTTGACTCTTTTGACGCGCTATGAATTTCGTCTTGATATTGAAGATAAGTAAGACCAATTTGATTAGCGACTTCTTGTGCAAGCTTAGGGGTGTGAGCAACAAAACTAATCTTGACAAGTTCTGTACTAGCGATAGGAGAAATGGTTAGGCGACTTTTAAATGTTCCTATCAAACCACTTACGGTTGGCTTAGTAATCCTTTGCCCCATGTCAGCGAAAAAGCTTATTTTATCATTATACTTACCGCTGTTAAATTCCTGGTGTTCAACTAAATTCAAACTAACTATAACGCGCTCGGCAAATTTTCGTGATTTTAATAATTCGTACTGGGTTTTAACTTGTTCTTTACTCGCGCTGGATTCATTAAATGCGTCATTAATTGATAACGTATTAGCGGGTTTGTTACTGCCGATTTGTAAAATGGCAGTCGCTCTGTAGGAGGGTTTGAGTAATGAGACGTAAAAAGCCACTATTGATGAAATGAAGAGTGTAAAGAACACAATTTTCCACCTTCGAGACCAGAGAGGACTCAAAACTTCTTTTAAAGCAACCTCTTCGTTTGGGGCGCTAAAATTTATGTTTTGATTATCGTTCAACATTACGCTCATTATTGTTTATAACAACCACATATAAATATGGCCAATAAAAGTTGTCAAAAATCCTTTTCACTTTTCACTTTTAGTTTTTAGTTTTTAGTTCTTAGTTCTTAGTTTTTAGTTTTTAGAAAAAACTTTGTTCTATTTTTATAATATCATCAGGTTGAATTTTACTGGCAACATCCCCCTTTAACGTCACTTTAACACCATCCACCAGTCGAGATATTTTCCATTCGGAATTTGACGCTCTATTTGACAAACCTCCCGCTATTGCTATCGCTTTGTCTAACGTTAAATCATCTTGATAGGGATAACCACCGGGTCGCTTAACTTGTCCATGGATAAAAAACGGTCTATACATGGCAATAGAAACAGAGACTTGGGGGTCTACAATATAATCCACTAACAAGCCTTTTTTTATGATAGCTTCTAGCTGTTTAGTCGATAAACCAATAACCTGAATATCATCTAAAAAAGGAAAAGAAATAAGCCCTGATTTGTCAATTTTAATATCGGTTGTTAAGTCATCTTCGCCATAAACCACAATATGTAATTTATCGCCAGGCCCCAAGATGTAATCGCTTGCCTGACAGAAAAAGCAAAAAAACAGTAAAATCAGTGATAAAACCCTAAAACGCATATTTTTCATCCAATATCAAATAGTAACACTAAAGCCTAATGATAAGCTATTGCCTTGATTATTTAGCATTTCCTCACTGGCTTCAAGTTCTGTAAAAGTGAAGCCTGCGAACACAGTGAACCAATCATTTCGTTGATAATTAAGCTTTATCTCTGAGTACAAGTAATCTTCTTGATCTGTTTTATCTATGTAAACTATTTCTTCTTGTCTGTAACCTATGGCTGCTGATATTTGAAAGTAATCAGTAAATTGACGTGTGATTTTTATATCAGTACTATCAACAACCCTATAACTATCTTCAATTCGGTTTGTTTTTTCATAATTTCTTTGCGTATTTATATTCACTTTGTTAAATACAGTTGGTTGCCACCCCATACCAACTCGCCACTTGAAGGCACTATCATTTGCAAGTGAATTATTTTCAAATGTTAACGCTTGGTAGCCAACTAATACTTGCAGTTGAGTAATTTCAGTTGATTGCCACGTCATTCCAACTAACGCAGAATACCCATCATTACTTAACGCTTTATTATTTTTGAAGTCGGCTTGAATGTAATCTAAATCAACAGCAAAATATGTTTTACCTGAAAGCAAATAATCAAACCTAGCTGCAGCTTTACTCTCTACACTGTCAAGTAACTGATTTTGTTCTCGTCGTGTTTTATAACGAAAATCTTCTTGGCCTATGGTAAATTTTAGTTTAGCCACTGAATCAATTTGACCGTATAAATATCCTATGTTTGCTGCAACCGTTTTTTTATCATCTCCCGTTGATATCAAGCTTGCATCACCTAAAGATAACTCCGTACCTCGATATTCATATTCTTCCTGTAACTTAATATCAGCAAACAGTGTTTTATTATGGTCAATTTTAAAGAAGTAGATCGGCTTAAAGAATAAGTTGCTGTGATCATCGCCACTAAAGTCACTAAATTGATAATAACTCACATTAGCTTCTAATTGTATTAAATGCCGAGACAGTTGCGTTTGAATAAAAACGGATGGCTCAATTTTAACATAACCAGTCCCTTCTTCATCTTTATTTTGGTGTAAAAAGTTACTAATTTGACCATATTCAGATAACAACATTGCTGTAAATTTATTACCACTTTCAAGGACTAAATCAGTTTGTGCTTGGAGGGAAAAAGAGGTCAGTAAAACAACCGCAATAGTAGATAAAGGAATGAGTAAAAATCTAAAGATGACCATTTAAATAATAAGCCTTACAAACAAATGATGACTGCTGCAAACAATATGCCTTAAAAGTAAAGAAGATGAAACAATCTTGTTACATTTAGACATACTTTTACAAAATAAAAGACACCAAATAAGTACTTTTTTGTACAGATAAGCAAACACAAAAAATTTACAGCTAATGACTAAAACCAA
Organism: Alteromonadaceae bacterium; assembly: GCA_041890515.1. Classification (GTDB taxonomy): domain Bacteria; phylum Pseudomonadota; class Gammaproteobacteria; order Enterobacterales; family Alteromonadaceae; genus Colwellia_A. Next base: position 19,355 of record JASDWX010000029.1, on the reverse strand, counting down.
AAATGCCGCGTTAAACGCGACATTTTTTGGTGAGAACAAAATGATAAAACCGAAGATAAAAATCCCCTTTGATTATTCTTTTTGACTATATCTGCTTAATATATACTTTTGATTTTCGTTGGAAGTTATACATCTGCTTTTTTCCTTCAGGTAAATCTTCCATGGTACTTTCAATAAAACCTTGTTCACGAAACCAATGACCACTCACCGTTGTTAATACGAATAAAGAAGACAAGTGTTGTTCGTTCGCGTTAACTTCTAGTGCGTTCATCAAACGCTCCCCTCGATTGCCATTACGATAATCAGGGTGAATAGCCACACAAGCGATTTCCCCCGAACTTGCTTCTTGATAAGGATATAAAGCGGCACAAGCGATAATTACGTCTTCCTTCTTGAGTACAGTGAAGCGATCAATTTCAACTTCAAGCAGTTCACGCGAACGTTTCACTAAAATACCTTCTTCTTCTAAAGGTGCAATAAGCTCTAAAATACCCCCTACATCATCAATACTTGCGGTACAAACTTGCTCTTTATGGTCTTTTGCAATTAAGGTACCGGCGCCATCACGCGTGAACAACTCTTGTAATAAAGCACTATCACTTTGGTAACTTACACAATGGCAACGTTCTACTCCATTTTCACCGCTTTGGATGATCGCCCTTAATAATGATTGACGCACATGACAATCTTTATCATCTAATAACGTTTTCACTCGGCGAACACTACAGCTACGAATAAGATCACCTGACTCATCCATTAATCCATCATCTTCAGTAAAGGTAATTAATTTATCAGCTTTCAGTGCAAGCGAAGTTTTTGTGGCTACATCTTCAAGTGCAAGGTTAAACACCTCCCCGGTAGAGGAATATCCGATGGGCGACAACAATACTATCGAGCCATAATCAAGCTGGGTATGAATACCTTCAGCGTCAATTTTTCTTACATTGCCTGTGTATTTATAATCAACGCCATCACGTACCCCAATAGGTTTAGCAATAACAAAATTTCCCGTACTTACACGAATTTGTGAACCATGCATGGGCGAGTTAACTAAGCCCATCGTTAACAAAGCTTCAATATGTAGACGCATTGATCCCGTAGCATCTTTAACAGCAACCAATGTTTCAGCATCCGTGACTCTAATATTATTTTCAATATTTCGAGTAATGTTCCGCTGCTCCATGCGTTCTTCAATTTGCGGCCTAGCTCCATGAACTAAGACTAATTTCACGCCTAAACTCCGCAGCAATGCAATATCATGAATAATATTGGCAAAATTTGGGTGAAGCACGGCCTCACCACCAAACATCAATACCACCGTTTTTCCACGATGCGCATTAATATAAGGCGCTGCATTTCTAAACCATTTCACATAATTTTGTTCGTTATTATTCATGCTCTTCATTTTTCACTTGTGACTACCTAGTTACTTTAATAGGATAAAACTTAATGATATTAATTACTTTGACCGACAATGTATTCCATCGCAACTTCATCCATAGGGTCTTTATGTGGGCTTGGCTCGCTGTCTTCAATAATATTGTCTGCTAAAGAACTTTTATCAATTAAGCTAAACCCAAGCTGTTCAAAGTATTGTGGAATATAGGTTAAAACAATAATTTGCTCTAATTCCATTTGATAAGCGAACTCTAACAAATATTGAATTAGTGCTTCGCCTTGTCCTTGTTTCTGTGCATTATCTTCTACAACTACTGAGCGAATCTCCGCTAAGCCTGTTTGATATATATAAAGTGATGCGGTGCCTACAACTTTACCGTCAAGTTCAGCAACAACAAAATTTTGAATATCATGAATAATATTGTCACGTGTTCGTGGTAATATTTCACCTTTATTAGCCCAAAAACTAGTCAGTTGATAAATACAATCAACATCAGACATTCTTGCTCGACGCACTGACATAGCTGCAGCACGCTGAGCATTTAAGCGCTGTTTAACTTGTTTAAGTGCTATTTGAGTTCTTTGTTTACCTGGCGCACCTACAACTTGTTCATTTAAAATAGTTTCATTGCCTGACTGTGTTGTCGCCAGCGCTTTTTCAACTTGCGCACGTGACGTTCCACCAAGTGCCTCACGTTTATTAAGCGTCGATTCAATTGAAAGATGCTGGTAAACATCTTGCTCAATTTTATCACTGAATTCTTTTAATTGGCTTATAGTTAAGTCTTCTAAAGGTACACCTTTATCGATAGCCGCTAAAACTACTTCACCGACAATATGATGTGCTTCACGGAACGGAATATCTTTACCCACTAAATAATCAGCAAGTTCAGTTGCGTTTGCATAACCTTGTTGAGCGGCGGCTAATGTACGTGAACGATTTACTTTCAAACCATCCGCGACTAAAACTGCCATTTCCATACATTCTTGCCAAGTATCAAGCGCGTCAAACAAACCTTCTTTGTCTTCTTGCATATCTTTATTATACGCAAGCGCCAGGGCTTTCATCGTGGTTAACATACACGTTAATGCGCCAAATACTCGCCCAGATTTACCACGAATTAATTCACACGCATCAGGATTTTTCTTTTGTGGCATTAATGATGAACCAGAACTCACCAAGTCACTCATTTCTACAAAGCCCGCTTCACCAGAGTTGTAGAAAATCAAATCTTCAGCAAAACGTGATAAATGCATCATGGAAATACTGGCTGCAGCCAGTAACTCAATCACGTGATCTCTATCAGAAACCGCATCAAGACTATTCATTGTCGCCGTTCTAAACCCTAAACGGCTAGCTAATGCATTTCTGTCTATTGGATACGCAGTTCCGGCTAAAGCACCTGAACCTAATGGAGATACATCTAAACGATAAAGTGCATCTTTTAAACGTCCTATATCACGGTTAAACATTTCAACATAAGCTAAACACCAATGACCAAAAGTTATTGGCTGTGCTCTTTGTAAATGGGTATAACCCGGCAAAACTGTATCTTTTTCACGTTCAGCTAAATTCATCATCGCTTGTTGTAAATTCACTAGAGCAAACAATAAATCGCCGCCCGTTTCTTTACACCAAAGCTTTAAATCTGTCGCTACTTGGTCGTTACGGCTTCGGCCTGTATGGAGCTTTTTACCTAGATCACCGGTTTTTTCAATAAGCTGAATCTCTACCCAGCTATGAATATCTTCTGCGTCGGATAACAAAATTTGCTTAGGATTTTCTTCTACTGACACTTTTAATTCTTGTAGTGCGGCAGTCAAACGCAGTAACTCTTCATCATCAATAACACCCACTTCATGAATAGAGTGCGCCCAAGCAATAGAGCCGACAATATCTTGTACTGCCATGCGGTAATCTACCGGTAGCGAATCATTGAATTTTTTAAACTGTAAACTTGGTTGCCCTTTAAAACGTCCGCCCCATAAAGCCATTATTATTCTGCCTTATCTTTTAGAGAGTCTTTTAATGAGCCATTTTGAGATAACGCTGTGATACGGCTTGATAAACTGAATAAACGAATAAAACCTTCCGCGTGTTTTTGGTCATATACATCGTCAGCACCAAAGGTAGCAAAGGCTTCAGAATATAAACTGTTTGGCGAGCGACGTTGAATCACTTGCGCCATACCTTTATATAACTTAACTACAACATCACCTGTTAATTTTTCAGCAAAAGATGCTGCTGAAGCTAGCTGTGCTTTAGCAAGTGGTGTAAACCAACGACCATCATAGATAACATGTGAAAATTCAAGACCTACTGATTCACGATATTTTAGTGATTCTTTATCAAGAATAAGTGTTTCTAAACCTTTATAAGCAGCCATTAGAATGGTACCGCCTGGTGTTTCATAACAGCCACGAGATTTCATACCCACTAAACGGTTTTCAACAATGTCGATTCTACCAACGCCATGTGCTGCACCTTTAGCATTTAAATACATCAAAGCGTCATAAGCTCCGGCACCGCCGTCCTCACTATTTCCAGAGAAGTCTTTACCGTCAATAGCGACTAACTCTCCTTCAAGAAAACTTAGTTGTACTTTTTCAGCGACATCTGGCGCATCCACTGGATCAACCGTCATGGTCCACACTTCTTTTGATGGCTCACACCATGGGTCTTCTAACTCACCACCTTCATGAGAAATATGCCATGCATTTGCATCACGGCTATAAATTTTAGTTAATGAAGCTGAACAAGGGATATCACGTTCTGCAAGGTAATCGAGTAAATCTTCACGAGAGACCATGTCCCACTCACGCCATGGTGCAATAACCGTTAGCTCTGGAGCAAGGGCTGCAAAACAAGACTCAAAACGTACTTGATCGTTGCCTTTACCCGTACAACCATGACAAACAGCATCTGCACCCACTTTTAAAGCAACTTCAATGTGTGCTTTTGCAATAATAGGGCGTGCCATTGACGTACCTAATAAATATTGACCTTCGTATACTGAACCAGTTTTCAAGATAGGATAAATATATTCTTTTACGTATTCTTCTTTAAGATCAACTACATAACATTCAGATGCCCCAGAAGCGAGGGCCTTTTCTTTAACGCCTTCAAGTTCTTCATCACCTTGACCAACATCAGCACAAAACGCGATAACTTCACAGCCTTCATAGTTTTCTTTCAACCATGGAATAATCGCCGAAGTATCTAATCCACCGGAATATGCTAATACTACTTTTTTAATTTTCTTCTTTACTAAAGCCATTGTCTTTTCCTATTAATTCTTAAATTTGTTGAGTCGAACCTTAGTTCGCTAAAAGTGTGACTAGCACAGCATTCTGCGCCCACATTCTGTTTTCAGCTTCTTGAAAAACCACCGACATTTCGCTGTCAAAAAGCGCTGTTGTTATCTCTTCTTCTAAATGTGCTGGCTGGCAGTGCATAACAATACTTGCACCACTCTTTTCCATCATTTGATGATTAACTTGGTAAGGTGCAAATTTTTCTAAAAGTGCAGCTTTCTTACTGGAGTCTTCGTCACCCATAGATACCCAAGTGTCGGTATAAATAGCATCTTGTTGCCCGATATCTTCAACACTTGATGTAAGTACCAACTTACTTCCTGATTTATCTGCAAAGGCTTTCGCTTTCTTCAATAATGCATCTTCTGGTTCATGACCTTCAGGACACACCAACGTAAAATCAACGCCTAATATTGCCGCCATAAACATCAGTGAATTTGAAACATTATTACCGTCACCTACATAGGCTAGTTTAACTTTTGATAAATCTGTAAAATTTTCTTGTAAGGTAACAAAATCAGCGAGTGCTTGGCATGGATGATAAATATCACAAAGCGCGTTAATCACAGGTATACTTGCATGTTCAGCGAGACCTTCAATCGAACTGTTATCAAAAACACGGGCGACGATAGCATCGGCATAACAAGAAAGATTTTTAGCATAATCGCTAACTCTTTCGCGTTCACCTAACTTGCCGTTTTGTTGACCTAAATATAGAGCATGACCGCCCAATTTGTTAATACCCATATCAAAACTAACATGTGTTCTTAATGAGGGTTTCTCAAATATCATCACAACAGATTTACCTGCGAGTGCTTGGCTGTAGTCTGCAGGGTGATTTTTAATATTTATTGCTAAAGCGATGAGATCTGTTATCTGTGTTTTAGTCAGTTGATCATCAGCTAAAAAACTTTCTAATGTATTTTGTACTTGTGACATGGTAATTCCTATCCGAAAAAGTATTAAATTAAGCGTTACTTAATTATTGTTAATGAGGTTGAATGCGCGTACCTATTGCATCACCTTTTATTAAGTTGATAATTTGTTGGGGCGACTGCCAACTGGCAACCGCGATACTTCGTCGTAACTGACTTGCCGCATGTAATGCCGCATTAACTTTAGCCGTCATGCCGCCAGCAATAATACCTTGTTCGATTAACGAATTTGCTTGTGCTTTATTGAGTGAATCAATGTAGTCACCATTTGCATCTTTAACGCCATTCACATCGGTAAGCAGTAATAGCTCTGCATTGAGCAGTTTGCAAATTGCTACAGCCGCATCGTCAGCATTCACATTGACTAATTCTCCATTAGCCAAAGAACCAATAGAAGAAACAATGGGTAAGAAGTTTGCGTTTAATAACGTATCGAGTAATTTACTGTTATGTGCGCTTGGTTCACCCACCATACCTAAGTCTTTATCGCTTAAACGACAAGAAACCATATCGCCATCGATAAGTGACAAACCAACAGCTTTCATGTGTAAACTTGCTGCCGTTGCAACGATGGCCTTATTTACACTACCGGCTAATGCGCCAGCAATAATTGGCATTTGTTCTTTAGGGGTTACCCGCAAGCCGTGCTTCTTTTCAGTGGTAAAACCTGCTTGGCTGAGCATTTCATCAACGACACAACCACCACCATGAACAACCACGACGGATTGATCTTTTAATGACGCTATAATTTTTAATAAATCAGCTAATGCATCTTTTTTTTCAAGAATTGCACCACCAATTTTAATCACTAACGGTTTGTTGAATTTATTGCTTATTGACGTGTTTTTTAAATCACCCATTAGTGCTTTCCTAACATTACATTATTCAACAAACTATATTCACTCGATAAACCCAGAGAAATATTTGCACATTGAATTGCTTGTGAAGCTGCACCTTTTAATAAATTATCAATAGCACAACTTACAACCACCACTTGCTTTTCCATATCCACTTGCCAATGCACATCGGCAAAAGGTGTATTTGCAACATTATCTATTTTTGGCCAAGCGCCTGTTAAACGAACTAATGGTTGATCTTGATACGCGTTGACGAACGCTTCATCAATTTGTTGAGAAGTAATACCGGTTTTAATTTGCAATGTTACCGTTGCCATTAACCCTCTTTTATAAGGCGCAAGATGCGGATTAAAAATAACCTGAGCATTCGCTTCTTGGCTTATTTCGGGTTGATGTCTGTGCTGTAAAATGTTGTAAGGGGTTAAACTCACTTCATAAAAGCTTGTCGCTAATGATGCTTTTCTTCCTGCGCCACTCACGCCACTAATACCATTTACAACGATGAGTGAATTTTCAATGTGATAATTATTTGAAGTAATAGGTTTTAACGACAGTAAACTCTCTTTTGTGTAATAACCCGGATCAGCTACTAATTGAGTTTTGGCGATATCCTCTTGCTGCCATTCAGCTAAACCATATTTGGCTTGCGCAAGCGCCGATAAGTTTTTGTGTTCAAAACCATAGAACGTTGGATAATCTTCGCTATTTTTTAAACGAAACCCGCCAGAAAGGTCAAAAACCTTCACACCTTTTTCAACAAATGCTTGCGCCCAATCTGCACTAAATTCATGGGGTGTTGCAAAGAACACTGCATCGAGGCCTTGTACTGTTTCATCAAACCAATGTTGTGAAAAACAGATGAGAGGTAAATCACATACACCTAAATAACGCGGATGCAATTGCGAAAAGGTCATATCTGCCGAGCTACTGTTTTCAGAAACCAATAAGTACTCAAGGGAAATTTTGTCGTGTGCACACAATAAACTAATAAGCTCTGCACCAACGTATCCACTTGCTCCAATAACCGCGACTTTCATACAACCTCATCTATTAATCTTTAATTAACCACATAAAAAGAGAAAACAAATTATTTTCAATAGCCTTCTTTTATTAGGTTATTTACACTATAATGAGAAAGTAACACTAGATGACTTGTTATGCAACAAATAAGCATAACTACCCATGTGTTTTTTATTTATTCTTATTTTTAATTGTGAGCGACTATGAAAACTTTACCAGACTTCACGGATTCATTAACTCAACTTATTGCCAGTGCTTCAATTAGCTCAACTCAAGCGAGTTGGGATCAAGGGAATTTAACCGTTATCCAGCTCTTAGCAACATGGTTTGAACAACTCGATTTTAGTATCGACATTCAAGCTGTCCCTGAAACAAGACATAAATATAATTTATTGGCGAAATTGGGGAGCGGAGAAGGTGGTTTGTTACTGGCAGGACATAGTGACACGGTTCCTTTTGATGAAAACCGTTGGGAATCAGATCCCTTTAAAATTGTGAATCAAGATAATAAATTTTATGGTTTAGGCACGTGTGATATGAAAGGATTTTTTGCTTTTATTTTACAAGCCTGTAAGGGATTATCTTCTAATCAGTTGAAAAAGCCGCTTTATATTTTAGCGACCGCCGATGAAGAAACAACCATGGCTGGAGCACGTTTTTTCACCCAAAACCAACACATAAAACCTGATGTTGCTATCATTGGTGAGCCAACAAATTTGGTCCCTATTATCATGCATAAAGGTCACATGTCCCATCGCATAACTATTCAAGGTGAATCTGGGCATTCAAGTAAACCCAGTTTGGGCGTTAATGCGATAGAGATAATGCATCAAGTGATTGGCCAATTAATGCAACTTAAAGAAAAGCTTGCACACAATTATAGTAATCAAGCCTTTGATGTAAAAGAGCCCACACTTAATTTAGGCGCAATACACGGTGGTGATAATGCCAATCGAATATGTGGACATTGTCTATTAGATATTGATATGCGAGCACTGCCCGGTATGGCTGACAGTGAACTCATTCAACTACTTGCTGAAGCATTAAAGCCGCTTGCTGAAAAATACCCTAGCAGGGTGTCCTTTACTGAACTTGATCCAAGCTCACCAAGTTTTGAGCAAAATAAAGCGAGCGAGCTCGTTACATTAGCTGAAGAAATAAGTGGTCATCAATGTTGCGCCGTGAATTATGCTACTGAAGCACCTTTTATTCAGCAACTTGGCTGTCAAACTATTGTGCTAGGTCCTGGTTCTATTGACCAAGCTCATCAGCCTAATGAATTTTTAGCGCATAGTGAAATTGAGAAAACTGACGTTATATTAACAAAAATGATTCAACGTTATTGCCTATAACTGTTATTTAATAGAGGCACATTGTCACTCTTTGCCATCCATGGTACCGTGACATACCGTTCATCCTGAACATAAAAAAAGCAAAGCTATATTGCTTTGCTCTTTAATTTAACTTATATAAGGCCTTTAAAGAGTCCCTTAATAGTTAAGTCATATCTTCAAACGGGTTATCGCTTGGTAACTCAATAGGATTTGTAAAACCTGTCATTGAAATATTTTCAGTATTAATTTCAATATCATCATCCCCTAAAACACCAACGCCAAATTTGTAAATCAATTCAAACTGTCCGTTATCTGCTTTTTCTTGATAAACTTTTTGTTTCGCTTCAACACTGGCTAGCTTTTCTTTATAACTCGCCATTTCACCAATACTGTAACGTTTTTCCATCATTGAGAGTGTTACATCTGGCGAGAGCAGTGTCGCCGTGGCGTTATTACCGCCAAAGCCTTTTGAATTAATGAAAGCTACATCCATCGCTTCACATTGCCAGTGGTCAAGGGCGATATTTAAACGTTCGTTATAAACATCATCAGCGACTGAGTTAATTGTTGTAATACCCGGCATAATATTGTGTGCAAAAATACCAAGCGCCATGGTTATTTGATCGCCACTTGCAGGAGCAATGGTGTGCCCTACATAAGCTTTTGGTGCAGCTACAGGCCAATTATTAATATCAAATGTTTCAGCTAAACGATGATAAATTAAAGATTCTGTTACACGATTTTGCGGTGTACTCGATCCATGCGCAAGAACAAAGCTACGTTGTTGAACTGACTCTTCACCTAAAATACTTTTTGCAAGTGCTACAGATTTGGCCATAGTAATATAATTACCAGGACCTGGAGCCGTAATAGATTTTTTAACGCCATCAGCATTAATGAAAACATCTGCAACTGAGCCTAAAGGTTTAGCACCTAACTCAACCGCTAATTCATCATCCATTATCACTAAAAAATGAGCAGCTTCGCCAATAGTAAAACCACAGTTTTCACCAAATGGACGGCTGGTATTACGATGATTTGCTTGACCTTCGGTAATGCCATCTAGTTTTTTCAAACCTTCTTCATTAGCCAACGCGCTCATATTACCGAAACCTTCAATAATTTCTGGTGTAATTGGGCTTTCACTACTGCCAACAATCGCAACACGCACACGACCTGATTTAATATCTTGAATAGCGTTACGCAAATTATACAGAAAACTTGCACAAGCCCCTGTCGAAGTAGACGTAGTGCCAACACTGCCTGTGACATAACCATTAATAAAGTCAGCAGACATGGTATTTAAACCTAACGCTAAGTTTTTAGTGGTAACTCGATCGCCGTTCAAGCGATTTTGTAACATGCCGCCTAACCCTTCAGATTGCATTTGTCCGAAAGCGGAAGATGAATAAGTTCCAACGTGATCTGGGCTTACTTTTTCTAAGATTTCATCCCAACTAAAACCTGTTGAATGAATCGCGTCTGCCGCACCAAAAATTGTGGTTTGTAAGCCACGTGGCTGATAACGACTATTATAAAGTGTAGATGGCTCAAAACCTGTTGGTAATTGTCCAGCAGCTTTAATCGGATTGTCACGATAACTGCTGTGTTTAATTTCTAAATTATCAGTAATTTCAACCTTAACGCGCTTATCTTCAAGCGGCGTTACTTTCCAAGAACGTGGCAGTGGCTTAGGTAATTCTTTCTCTTTCAATTCAAACGTAATATTTTCGCCACTGGGCGCTGCGGTAATTTTTGTGTGGCAATGCGTTGCGTCTGGATTAAAATGATTATTTTCAATTTTACGAATAAGTGTGCCATCAAGGATCTGTTGGCCAAAAAGACTTTCAACGTCGCTTAATGCAACAGTGTTACCTTCTGTATCAACTAACTGCCCTTCTTGGAAGGTTAAAATATTCATCAAGGTAGCAAGGCCAACAAAGGTTTCTTGGCGAGCTTCAGCTGTCAACTTGTCGATAACAATGCGACGAAAGCCTTGATGAAAGGAGGTGCGGCCCGCAGCGTTTACGCCGCCCATGCCAACAATAATAGGTAATGCAGTCATTTATAATTCTCTTTTATACTTTAGTCTTAACTCTTACGCCTAGTGTAAAAAGAAATGCCAATAATTAATTGTATTTTTCAGCCAAAAACAACACAATAACAGCCAAACATTATAAAAATTACTGATATGCCACTAAAAATTGGTCGTAAGACGGTAAACGTTGCGTTGATTTTATATGATCACATGCTGGCAACCAGCGTAAGCTTGCCGATTGAGATGCTTAGAGCCGGGGAAGCATTTGCTCGTAGAGAGCATAGAAGTTCCCCCAAACTCAGTATAGAAATGGTGAGTGAAGAATTAGCCCCCGTGCGAACAAGGGCACTTATTAAATTATTTCCCGATACAGATATTGAACATGCACAAAGCCCTGATTATATTTTTATACCCAGTCTGTGGCGTAATCCTAGGCCATTAATTAAAAAACATCCCAAAATAGTTAATTGGCTAAATGATATGTGGCAACAGGGGGCGACACTCATTGGTGGTGGTACAGGCGTTTGCTTTATTGCAGAATCAGGCTTGCTCGACTATCACTCCGCAACAACCCACTGGCACTATGTTGATCAATTCAAACGAAACTATCCAAAAGTTGAATTGAAACCTGACTTTTTTATCACACAGTCTGAGCGAATTTACTGTGCGGCAAGCTTAAATGCCTTAGCCGATATTACTGTTCACGTTATTCACCAAACTTACGGAGAGTCTGCTGCTCAGCACGTAGAACGTAACTTCTCTCATGAAATAAGAAAACCTTATGAAGAGCAACGCTATTTAGAAGGAGCTGTAGATCGCCACCCTGACGAATTGATCACTCAAATTCAATTTTGGATGCGAACCAACCTTTCATCGACCCTCTCGCTCACTGAGCTTGCTTCACAATTTAGCATTAGTCATAGAACATTTAGCCGGCGCTTTAAAAGTGCCACGGGTGTTAAGCCATCTCATTATTGGCAAAAAGTTAGAATTGAAACGGTAAAAGATTTACTGTCATCAAGTAACCTGTCTATTCAAGAAATAGCTTTTCAAGTGGGCTATCAAGATCAAGGACAACTGACCCGACTCTTTAAGAAACAGTTAAAACTAACGCCAAGGGATTATCGAGCGATGGTAAGGAAGAAACTTTTCACTTAATATAAATTGAATAACATTCATTAAAATGCACAGAAGTACTTGTACTTTGATTAAATAAGACCCATGGTACGACCACTGAAAAGAGATAATTATTATCGGAGCAAAACACATGTCAATCGTAATCAGTGGTACAGGCTTATTCACCCCTCCACATAGTATTTCAAATGATGAATTAGTCACCGCATTTAACCAATATGTTGAAAATTACAACGCTGAAAATGAAGAAGCGATTAACAATGAGCAGTTAGTTGCATTAAAACCTTCTTCAAGTGAATTTATTGAAAAAGCATCAGGTATAAAAAGTCGGTATGTCATGTATAAAGACGGTGCCCTTGATCCTAAAACGATGATGCCATTTATTCCACAGCGCAGTGATGATGAATTATCAGCACAAGCTGAAATGGCTGTAGCTGCTGCGAAACAAGCCATGGCAGCAGCAAATAAAACGCCAGAAGATATAGACTTAATTATTGTTGCTTGTGCATATACGCAACGTGCATACCCAGCAATAGCGATAGAAGTACAAAAAGAATTAGGTTGTAAAGGTTGGGCCTACGATATGCTTGTTGCTTGTTCTTCAGCAACCTTCGGTATTATGAATGCTTCAAATGCTTTATACGGTGACACAGCAAAAACAGTGTTAGTGATTAACCCTGAGCTTAACTTTCCACAAATAAATTTACGTGATCGAGACAGTCACTTTATCTTTGGAGATGTTGCAACGGCCATTATTGTTGAAAAACAAGAAACAGCAACCGCCGATCATTGCTTTAAAATATTAACGAAAAAACCCATCACCACTTTTTCTAACAACATCCGCAGTAACTTCGGTCATACCAATAAGTGTGATCCCGAATCCATGCTCGATAGCGATAAAATGTTTGTTCAGCAAGGTAGAAAAGTATTTAAAGAAGTTTTACCTATGGTGTCAGAATTAATTACAGAGCAAATGGCAGAAGCGAATGTTGAAGCTAAAGATTTAAAACGCTTGTTCCTTCATCAAGCAAATATCAACATGAACAATTTTGTTGCGAAAAAAGTATTAGGTCGCGATCCTATTGGTAATGAAGCGCCTATTATTTTAGACAAGTTTGCCAATACCGCGTCTGCAGGTTCTATTATTGCTTTTCATTTAAATCATCAAGATATGATTGCAGGTGATAAAGCATTGATTTGTTCTTTTGGTGCAGGTTATTCAGCCGGTTGTCTTGTTATCGAACATCTTTAACCATTACCCTTTTTCAAGCTACTTGTGATCAAAGACAAGTGGCTTGAGATAGTTTAAAACTATTCACATAAAACTATTCACATAAAACCATTAACAAAATTCGTTATGCAAAAATGCAATAAGCTTTACTATGGAAGGATGAGCAATCGTATAATAAATGGTTTGCGATTCTCTCCGCGTTTTTACTAATCCATCATTTCTCAATCTTGCCAAATGCTGCGACAAACTCGATTGACTTAAATCAATAAAACCATTGAGTTCTGATACCGACATTTCTTTTTCGCCTAAATAACAAAGGATAAGTAATCTATTTTCATTACTCATCGCTTTTAATAATTCAGCGGCTTGCGTTGCATTACCACGCATTTCAGCAATATCTACTTTTGTGCTATCTCCTTTTGTAATACCTATTTTTGTACTGTCCATTTTTAAATTATCTGCTTGGGTATGACTGTTCATAAATCTGTTCTTCATGATGTGTATTTTGTAAATATTGATTGATATTACATTAGACAGTGCTAATATAAAAGTATATTAAACTTTTCTAATATATAGATGACGTTTTTAGTCAATTGATGACACCATAAATAAATATTAGATATAGCAAAATTAAGGATTAGTTTTGAATTACACTCGAATATTACAGCTTGCCATTGATAAGCCAAAATTTGTTTATTCCATTGTCTTATTAATGGTAATAATAAGCTTGGCCATGATGCCAAGTCTCACCATAGATACTGATCCTGAAAATATGCTCAGCAGTGATGCGCCAGCTCGCATTTTTCATAACCAAACAAAAACTGACTTTCAAATGCGCGATATGATTGTGGTTGGCCTAGTGAGTAAAAGCAGTATTTTTACACCTAATGCATTGCAGGTTATTGAACAGCTTTCGACACAGATATTACAAATTGAAGGTGTTATTGAGCAAGATTTATTATCACTCAGCGTCGTTGATAACATTACTCAAGAGGTAATGGGACAAGAAAAAAATAGCCAAGGTGAAAGTAACGGCATACGTTTCGAGTATTTAATGAAACAAGCGCCAACATCAATTGAAGGCAGTTTAGCTATTCAGCAAGCCGTAAAACGTTTACCTATGCTCAATAATACTTTGGTGTCTGGTGATGATAAAGCTATCGCGATTTATGTACCCATTCAAGCCAAGGATATGAGTTATAACATTGCCGAAAAAATTCGCACTATCACCGCAAATTTTCCCGCTGAATTAGTGGCTGAATTGGATTTTCATATTACCGGTTTACCCGTTGCTGAAGACCAATTTGGTTATGAAATGTTTGTACAAATGGGCGTTGCTGCACCACTTGCAGGTTTAGCTATTTTTGTTTTACTTTGGTATTTTTTCCGTAACTTCCCACTGATTATTGCGCCTATGGTGGTCGCAATGGCAACGGTAATAATTATTATGGGTTCACTCATTGGTATGGGGTTTACCGTACATATTATGTCGTCGATGATCGCCATATTTCTCATGCCAATAGCGGTCGTTGATTCGGTTCATATTCTTTCTGAGTTTGCTGAAAAATATAAAACGGGTGATGATGCTGACGATGTTGTAAAAGGTGTAATGAAACATTTATATACGCCAATGCTTTATACCTCAGTAACTTCCGCCATTGGTTTTTATTCTTTAATGCTTACACCAATACCACCCGTAAAAGTATTTGGCGCATTTATCGGTACCGGAATTTTATTAGCTTTTGCTCTGACTATTATTTACATACCTGCCTATATTTCTCGATTAAAACCTAAAACATTAGCCAAATTGCATGATGCAATTGTTCGTATGGAGAAAAAAGGAAGGCTAGCAAGTATATTAGAACGCTTAGGCCGCTTTGCTACTCAAAAAACAAAACTCATTCTCATTGGGTTTATTGCACTGTTTTTAGTCAGTATTGAAGGTGTTAGCCGCATCGAAATTAATGATAACCCCGTTAACTGGTTTAAAGCCAATCACGAAATTAGAATTGCTGATAAAGTATTAAATGAACATTTTGCTGGTACTTATGATGCTTGGTTAGTATTTAAGAACAACAATGGTGAAAATAAGCTTGCAACGAAAAAATTCAAGGAAGTACTAACAACTATCGATAAAAATTCTGAGAGCGTAAAGCAGATCCATACCTTTATCAATAAGGAACAAGCTTCCTTTATAAATCAAAATCTACTCGTTTTATTAGACGATTTAGCCTTTTCAGCGAGCGATGAAGAACAGGGTTGGCTTGAAAAATTAGTCAATATTGCCGACAACGCTTTCAATGAGAACAAAGTATTTCTCGACCCTACATTGTTGAATTGGCAAAGTGATTTTCAAAAAGCCCTACTTAAAACAGGTTTAGTCGGAAAAAGTAACGGTTTAGCGGATATTGTGAAAACCGTAAATCGTGAGCTTTTCTCGGGTGAAGACAAAGATTTTAACATTCCAACATCAAGTAACGGTGTTGCACAAACATTATTACAATATCAGTCGTCACATCGCCCACAAGATTTATGGCATTTTGTCACAAAAGATTATCAACAAAGTTTATTATGGCTACAGATGACCAGTGGTGATAATCAACATACCACCAAAGTGGTTAATTGGACCGAGACTTACATTGCTGAAAACCCAATGCCAAAGGATATTAGTTATCAATGGGCGGGTAAGTCTTACTTAAACATTGTATGGCAAGACGCCATGGTGAAAGGCATGGTCGACAGTTTATTGTCTTCATTTGTGATCGTTTTCTTAATGATGGTATTACTCTTTCGTTCTTTGAAATATGGTATTTTGGCCATGTTACCGTTAACACTTACAATTTCTATGATCTACGGGTTAATTGGTTGGATTGGTAAAGATTATGATATGCCTATCGCCGTATTGTCTGCATTAACGTTAGGACTTTCCATAGACTTCGCCATTCACTTCTTACAACGTGCGCGCGAATTAGAAAAAGAGCTTGGCAGTTTAACTCAAGCATTATCAGCTATGTTTCAAGAGCCTAGCCGAGCAATTACACGTAATGCCATTGTCATCGCGGTTGGTTTTACCCCTTTATTATTATCGCCACTCATGCCTTACATTACTGTTGGATTTTTCCTTGCGAGTATTATGGCGCTTTCAGCGTTAGTTACCTTGGTACTATTACCTGCATTGTTGACACTTTTTGCAGGGAATAAAAATTTAACCACTGAAAAATCATAGGATATAAAAATGAAATATTTATCAGCTCTGTTCATACTTACTTTGTCAACATTAGGTTTTTCGACCCATGCAAGCGATATAAAAAATGCCAATGAAATTATTACCAAAGCAAATTTAGCGTCGTATTATTCAGCTGATGATGGCAGTGCTCAAGCCAGAATGATTATTGTCGATGCTCAAGGTAATAAACAGATGCGACAATTTACTATTCTCCGTAAAGACCAAGCAGATCTCGGTAACCAAGATATGTTAGTGTTTTTTTCACGCCCTACCGATGTACAAGGAACGGTATTTCGTGTTGTTAAAAAGGTAGAGAGTGATGATGACCGCTGGTTATATTTACCTGCACTCGATCTAGTAAAACGTATTTCAGCAGGTGACAAGCGCACCTCTTTTGTTGGCGCACACTTTTTTTATGAAGATGTATCTGGTCGCAATCCAGCAGAAGATAACTTTACCCTATTAAAAACTGACGATACATTTTATACACTTAACGCTGTTCCTAAAGATAAAAGTAGCGTTGAATTTGATCACTATATTGTAAAAATCGATAAGCATCATTTTTTGCCTATGCAGGTGGATTATTACAATAACCAAGGTAAAAAATCACGTTCTATGCATGTATTGAAAACGAGAGTCATCGATGGCTTCACTACCGTAATACATTCAAAAGTAACTCAACATACTGATGGCAGCTTTACAGAAATGCAATTTAGAAACGTTAAATATAATGTAGGCTTACCCGATAGTATTTTTTCTGAGCGCAGTTTACGTAACCCGCCGAAAGAATGGCTAAAGTAATATAACCTTGTGCTTAACTAACTGTCTTATTTATTAAACCAATAGTGGATTTTTCTATCGTGCAGAAATCAACAAAGAACAGCTTGTTATTCATAGTGAGCTTGTTTCTTTCATGGCAAAGCTTAGCCAGTAATATAGAAATAAGTGAAGAAGACGATTGGGGTGATGATACCTGGGTTGAGGAAGTTGCTTCACCATGGACGTTTTCAGGTTTTACAGAAGTCAGCTATGGCTATTTATTGCAGCATAATATTGTTGACTCGCACACTTCATTAAATGAAATAACCACAAGGTTAAATCTTGATTATAGTCATGAGTCATTTGATTTAATCGCAAAAGGTGAGTTGATATACGACGATATTTTAAGTGATCTATTCTGGAAAACTCGAGAGCTAAATATCCGTTTCAGTCCAACTAAGAATACTGATGTTAAAATGGGCCGACAAATTTTAACATGGGGTACAGGCGACTATATTTTCCTTAATGATTTATTTGCCAAAAACTGGCAATCATTTTTTTCAGGTCGCGACGACCAATACCTAAAAGCACCGTCTGATAGTGTTAAAGGTACTTGGTATATGGGCGACTATTCAATTTCACTCACTTGGACACCCGAATTTACTTCAGACGTTTATTTAACGGGTGAGCGTTTTTCATTTTATTCTCCACAAGCGCAAGATATCGTGGCTCCTGCTGATAACTTTATCGTTCAAAAAACCAAGGAAGCACAATGGGCAGCTCGCATTGCGACTAATAAAAATGGAGTCGAATATGCCTTCTATGGCTATAAGGGTTTCTGGCCAACGCCTGTCGGTATGACGAAAACTAAAAATCAGCCATTACAGTCGTACTTTCCAAAGATGAATGCTTGGGGTACAAGTGTTCGGTTACCTTTAGCTGGAGGATTGTTTAATGCTGAATATGCTAGCTATAACAGCACTGAAGATACAAATGGCAATGACCCTTTTATTGCTAATGGTCAAAACCGATTTTTAGTTGGCTTTGAAAGAGAAGTAATGAAAAACTTCACCGCCAGCGCGCAGTTTTACATCGAGCAAACTAAAAATTACGATCAGTTTATTGCACATTCAGCTACTCCTGAAACAGAAGTTAAAGAAAACCGTCAACTATTAACTTTTCGTCTCACGTACAGAGCGTTTCAGCAAAAGTTAATTTATCGCTTATTTACTTTTTATTCGCCGACAGACATCGATGGTTATCTAAAACCTTCAATCACTTATCGTTATAACGATCAATGGATATTTTCAGGTGGAGCGAATTTATTCTGGGGCGACAAAAAACATACATTTTTTGGGCAACACCAGCAAAATACGAATGCGTGGTTACGTGTAAAAGCACAATTTTAAACGACACTGGGCATACCTTGGAAATGGCTTAAAGTTTCATCTAACACTAACTTACAGTTTTTCTGGGTTATCTAACGATTCGATCACTGAAACTTACGAGCATTCAGAAGAAAATAGATTCAAATATTTTGCTGAGCTTATTATGAAAAAAATTATTGTCTTTATCTGTTTTAACCTGCTGTTTTCTTTTAACAGTTACGCTAAAAAATCAAATGACTTTATTATTTATCTTCATCATGATGCAAACGACACCGACTATTACTCGAGTATTGGCACTGAAATTATTCATCGTAATCTTAATAGTTATTTAGGCTTTTCAGTCACCAGTTCCCTGGGTTATGCCGAAGTTAGCGACACAAGTAATTATCAACATAGTTTTATTTCATGGGAAGGTGGCATGAAATTCGGTTATTTTTCTGACTTTAGCCTTTATGCTGAATTTGGCGTTGACTTACTTGAGCTTGCTTTTAACGATAGAAGCGACGATGAATATGATTATTTTCATAACAACACTCGCTACAATACAGACTTTGAAAATGACAACTTTGAGCATCGACACACTTATAATGACATAGATGGTTATGTAGGTATCGGGAGTTCATTTATGATCGAGCAAATAAAAGTCACAGGCTTTGTTCGTTTTCGTTAAGGTTTTCAGATATCAGCCAGTACACAAAACCTATCAACAACTCTTCAACT
>JASDWX010000028.1:0-27323 GCA_041890515.1 Alteromonadaceae bacterium | reverse complement strand
GGGGGTAATGCGATGCTTGCCAAATACACCATTACCGCGGTGAGCGGTTTAGTTCCTTTGATTCAATTAATAAGCCGACAAAAGAATCAATGTGCATTTTTTTACGAAGCAAACCGTAAATACCAAAAGATCCAGCAAGTGCTAATGAAACCAAGGGTAATGAACCTAGTGCAAAAAGTTGAATTAATACGCCACATAAAGCGAGCAGAACGGCAAACTTTTGCATTTTTCTTAAATGTTCACCCAAAAAAATCACACCTAGAGCAACACTGAATAATGGGTTGATAAAATACCCTAAGCTGGCATCAAGCAAGTGATCATTGTTTATTGCCCAAATGAATAAAAACCAATTTACTAATAAAAAAGAAGCCGTTAACGCAAGCTTAGCTAATAGCTTTGGCTGCTTGAGAGTGTCGATAAGTACACGATATCTCTTACTTAATATAACGATAAAAAGTAAGAGTAGGCTAGACCAAATAACACGATGAACCATAATTTCATCAGAACTAACCGTAGAAATAAGTTTGAAATATATGGGCGCTATCCCCCAAAGCACATAAGCGCTGATAGCGTTGATTACACCATTACGATCTTTTTTATTGGTTACAGTCATTATTGTCAGTAAGCTTTAGCATCACAAATAAGAGCCGGATTATAGCACAATGATTTTTAATTCAGCCTTTTACTTCGTGAAAAATAAGTTGGTTTTATGTTTTTTGAATACAGATTAACCGACCAAGTAAGTGCCTGTTCCAAAAGCAATATGATCACCTTTTTCATTATGTAATTCCATGCGTGCCACAGCGACTTTATTTCCGCTTCGTATGATATGAGCGGTGGCAATAAACTCTTCACCTCGCCCTGGTCGAAGGTAGTCTGTACGAAGATCTATTGTTCCTAAGCAACTCAAACTGTCCTGAATAGCTTCTGTTGTCTTATATTCAAGCTGTTCAATCATATTTGCTGCAACGACAACGCCACCCGCAAAATCAAGCGCTGATGCCGTTACACCACCGTGTAGTGTTTTTTGTAATGGATTGCCCATTAATTTATCTTGCCATAAAAAACGAATTTCAGAGGTTTTAGCATCAAACTTACTTACCTTAAGCCCAAGGAGATTATTAAAGGGAAGATTATTCGCCCAAAAATTAGCGAGTTGATTAATTATTTTTTCTTCGTGTAATTTAGTTGGCATATGTATCACTTTTACTTAACTGGTCTGATGTCTAAGTAGTAGATTAGCACTTATTTCTTTCCAGCAATCAATAAATACTAAAATAGTACTCTCGACTTTTTTATTGCTGAGGTAAAATAGGCATAATTGTACTTTTAAGAAAGTTTATTCCGTTGCAAACAGCTATCACTTCAGTTTCACAACTTCAGCTTGAAGATGCGTTAAAGCATCATTTTGGCTATCAGACTTTCCGCAGTGGACAACTGGAAATTATCCAGCAACTATTTCTTGGAAAAGATAGCTTAGTATTGATGCCTACAGGTGGTGGAAAGTCAATGTGCTATCAGCTCCCTGCTGTTCTATTACCAGGAGTAACCATTGTTATTTCACCCCTAATAGCATTAATGAAAGACCAAGTTGATGGCTTAACCCTGCAAGGAATTTCTGCGGCTTTTATAAACTCTAGTCTAGAACAAGAAACAATAAACGATATTTTTCAACGCTTATCTCGTGGGGAAATTAAATTACTTTACATTGCACCTGAGCGTTTGAAAAATTATTATTTCATGCAAGGCTTAATGAGTATGCAGATAAGCTTATTCGCAATTGATGAAGCACACTGTATTTCGCAGTGGGGGCATGATTTTCGTCCAGCTTATACTCAACTTCATACCATCAAGCAACGGTTTCCTTCAGTGCCTGTAATGGCGCTAACAGCAACAGCTGATGTTACTACACGTAAAGATATTCTCCTCCAATTGGGTTTGAATGATCCTTACATCCACTTAGACAGTTTTGATCGTCCGAATATTCGTTTTACATTGGCAGACAAGTATAAAGGTGAGCATCAGGTATTACGTTACATTCAAAAGCGTGGCGATGATTGTGGCATTGTTTATTGTAATAGCCGCTGGCAAGTAGAAAAACTATCAAAAATGTTAGCAAGTTCTGGTATTAATTGCTCTGCTTACCATGCTGGCATGGAAACGGATATGCGCAATATTGTTCAGGATGGTTTTGCCAAGGATAATATTCAGGTTGTGGTTGCCACTGTCGCTTTTGGTTTAGGTATTAATAAGTCAAATATTCGTTTTGTTATTCATTTTGAGCCGCCAAGAACGTTAGAGTCTTACTATCAAGAAATAGGGCGTGGAGGGCGAGACGGTTTACCTGCAGAAGCATTATTTCTATATGATGAGAAAGATGTCGAGCGTATTTCCAAACGTATAGCAGACGGGGAGAACGAGGAAAGGGTTAATGTAGAGCAGCAAAGATTCCAGGCAATGAAAGGTTTTATTGAAGCCCAGACTTGTCGTCGACAAGTGGTACTTAATTATTTTGCGGAATTTACTACTAAAAAATGTGGTAATTGTGACATTTGCCTGGATCCACCTAGTCAATTTGATGCAACTGAGGCAGCTCAAAAAGTGTTGTCATGCGTTTTTCGGATTCAACAACGAGGTGATATTGAACATGTAGTTCAAGTACTTCGCGGTGAACTAACTGAAAATGTGAAGAAATTGGAACATGATAAAGTCTCAACTTTTGCCATAGGGAAAAGTAAAACACCTGGATATTGGTTTGCCATTATTAGGCAATTGATCCATTTAGGTTTTTTACAGCAAGATATTTCTTTGCAGTCAGCATTATGTTTAACGCAAGCATCACGTACCGTCTTAAAGGGTGAAGAGCCTTTAATGCTCGCTTCCCCTCGATTGCAGAAAGCCAGTTATTGGAAACAAGAAAAAACAGATAATCGTTATGATAGAGGGTTATTTATGAAATTACGTAGTTTGCGTAAAACTATTGCAGATGCTGAAGATATTGCGCCTTTTATTGTGTTTAATGATGCTACATTATCAGAGTTAGCTAGAGTGAAACCACAAACCTCACAGCAGATGCTAAACATTAGCGGGATTGGTGATACTAAACTTGCTCGTTACGGGCATGAATTTCTTCAAACGATTCAACAACATAATTCTTAAACAAAAAACGCTCAATTGAGCGTTTTTTAATATATATTATTGATGAATAGGTATTCAAAAATAAGTAATAAATTTATCTTAAGCTAGCGTAATAAGCTGCAATATTTGCGATATCTTCATCATTTAACATCATAGCCATAGGCGCCATAACAGGATCTTTACGCTTACCCGCTTTAAAATCTTTCAGTTGTTTAGCAATATAAGCTTCTTTTTGACCAGCAAGGTTTGGGTACATTGGAACTGCAGATATACCAGCAACGCCATGACACGCAGCACACATGCCCGTTTTAGCTTTACCCGCAGCAGCATCACCAGCAAAAACAGGAGATGCGAACATGAGCGAAGCAGCAACAGCTAAAGTAATTTTTTTCATAACTTATTTCTCTCTTAGTCGTTAGGATTTTTTATACTACCCTCAGTATATGAGAAAAGAGTAAGGCTGTCGTTGATTTTTTTAAGCTAAAGACCAGCAATCGATATTTATTAGCTTTTATAAAAATAAGATTGATATTTTCTATGATGATATTAAGCCCATCTGATCTAAGGCAGGACTAATAATAGAGCAAAATTTAAGATGAAAATTGGGGAATGTATGACTGTTGATTAATTAATGAGGAATTTATTGAGGTTATCTTATAAGAAATTTAATCGTTTATTTTTAAATCATTTGAAAGTTAATAGGTTAGTTTTTTAGGCTTATATTAGGCAATAAACTACGCGCCTTTTTTAGAATGCTATTTGCATTTTCTGCTACATTAAAGTTATCTACTCCAATTGACAATGTCATTTGAGGTAATCTAACGCCAGATTTACTACTAACAAAACGGAGTTTTTCAACACCCTGTATGATTTTCTCGGCTATTTCTTTTGCACTCGCTTTATCAACTCCAGGTAACAAAAGTAAAAATTCATCACCACCCGAACGAATGGGTAAACCACTATCATCAACATAACTACTGACTTTATTCGCTATTTTTGATAATAGAACATCGCTAATTAGATGACCAAACTGTTTATTAACTTCTGATAGCTGCTCAACACTCACTACAATCGCTGCCACTTGTTGACTTGGATCTTCTGTTAACCATAAATCTAAATGTTTAGACATAGCTTTTCTATTATAAAGCCCCGTGAGTGGGTCCATATAAATTTCTTTACGTGCTTCCTTTAGTTCAACTTGCAGTAAAAGGGTTTTTTTCCCAGTGAGTGCAATATGCTCAGCTAATTTTTGCTGATGGCGTTTAAATGTCTTGGACGCATGATGTATGTTATTTGCAGCGGAAATGACTTTTTCTTTATCCGTAGATTGTAAGTTTTTAATATTACTATCTAGTTTAGAAATAAGTTTACTAATACTGGAGGAAGATTTTTGATTGTTTTTGTCCACATTGGTAACAACCTCTTCAAGGTCATCAATAAGATCATCTCTAAATTTACTTTGTCCTAAAATGAATTGACGGTAGTTTTCTTCAACAAAGAAATTATCGAGTTTTTTACCTAATGTAAGTTGATTATTAATCGCGGTAGTTAGCGGAACATTTTTGTTATTAACATATTCATAGCTAACGGCATAATTAATCGGACTGACAGGTAAACGCCATAACAGTAATTTCTTTACCGCCATGTTCATTTTTAGCTCTGCTTGTTCTATGGAATCATGATATTTCATTGTTCCATCCCAATATATACACCCAATTAAACCTGATAGACCATTTTCTAGTAAAAACAAGTAAAGAGCTAGACATTTTTATTGTAGATATAAAACAACAACCTTTAGTCTAGCTAACTAGAGTGATTTAAAAATCATATATGAAATTTATATTTAAAGAAGGGAAGGCAAGCAAAGTATACCGAAAGCAAACTGTTCAAAATAAAGACAAGCCCCCACTATATCTACATTTGGCAGTTCCGCTATCTTAGGTTGCCCCTTAGACCGGTAACTTTGCGTCTCTAGCTTTCACCAGATTTGCCCTTTTCGAGTTTTAGAAACTCTAAATTCATTATAAGCGTTGAACTATACTTGTAAACCTTTATTATGAATATTTGCTGAACGTTAACTTGAGCGTATAGGTATTTTAATACGCTGTGATTGCTAACCAAATAAGGACTTTAGCTAATAATGCCCTATAAATTGCTGTTGATCCTTTGTTATTTAATGGTCACTACATTTTCTTTTGCCAATACGGGTTTAAGTGTTGATCAAAAAATTGAAAAAGTTGATAGTTATTTTTCTCAAGACACTGAAAACCTTCCTTATGAAGACATCATTACATTATCGCTAGAAATTCTTGAATTTCGAGAAAACTACACAGCTAAAACGTTAGGAAAGATATTTATTCTCCTTGCAGATATTGCTAGTAATAAAGGTGAAAATAATGAGGCTTTTCAATTTGCTCAAGATGGGCTCTCTTTACAAGGGCTTGATCATTCAATAAAACTTGATCTTTTACTGAAATCTGCCAACGGTTATTCTTTGAAAGAAAAGTACGAACAAACTCAGAATCTGACAACACGCGTTATGTTAATGGCAGATTCCCCTGAAGTTTTGAAATATCGTTTGATTGCTTTGGGCTATCGAGCTGTTTCCTATGCTTTGCAGAATAAAAATGAATTGGCTATGAATGATATTAAGCAAGTTAATATATTAATAAAGGCAAACCCTCAATATAGCGACCATTTTCGCCTTTTAGAAATACTAGCAAGTGCTTATTTTTATTTGGGCGATTTTCAAATATCACTAATGATGCAAAATAAGCTATTAACGCTGAGGTTAGATTTAGAACAGTTAGCAAACATTGACCAAACCTATCTACATTTAGGTCGTGCTTATTTTCAATTGAATTTACTTGATGACGCTTACAATGCATATTGGGAAGCGCAAATGCACAGTAAAAATAAAAACGCACCAATTCGTATTGCCTATGCAGAATTAGGATTAGCAGAGGTTTTACTTAAGCAGAAAAAATTTATAGCCTCACATAATTGGTTATTATCAGCAAGCGCGACCTTTAATGAAAAAAACGTAAGTAAACCTTATCTAACCTCATTAATTTTATTAGCTGAAACAGCCAACCTTTTAAATAATCATGCTTTATACCAACATTACCTTCAACTGGCTGAATTAATGACTAAAAATTTAGTTTTATCTAAAAAGCAAAGTAAGTTGCTACTCCTACTTAGTGATATGTACGAACTAAATGGAGATTATAAAAGTGCTTTGGACATTCATAAAAGTTATCTGGATCTTCACCTGCAGTTTCAAATAGAAGCTGAATCATCACAAAAAGTTAGCTCTGGCCAAGGGAGTAGTGTAAATAATAATAGTCGAAACTTTTTACTGAATTTACCCGAAAAAAGTCAGCTAAAAAATCAATTTAAAGCAAAATACATCGCTCAAAAGGAACTAATATATTTATTGATTTTTGTTGTTGTTGTTATGTTGATTGCGTTTGTTTTTTTTGGGTTAAGGCAAAGGACATTACGCTTAAATAAAGTGTACGATGAAGTAGAGCAACCGTTATCTTATTTAGTTACGCCCTCTCAAACTAAAAGAAACTATCAGCTAAATTACAAAATGGCGAGAAAGTATGATTATCCCTTAGCTGTTGGATATTTATCAGTCATTAATTGGCAAGAGTTATCCTTTCATTTTAATCATAAAATAATGCTAGAGGTTTCCAAAACATTAGCAACTTTACTTAATGAATCAAAAGGAGAGTTTGATGATGCGGGTACAATTAACGATGGCGAATATTTACTCTTAGGCCCTCACCAAACGGAAGATGAAATAGCCGTAAAATTAAATAGTTTAGCTGCAGCTATTAAGGTAAGATTTTTTGCTAATTTAGGGAGTTATTCGGTTAAAATAGTCTATGCTTATGGCTTACCAACCGCACAGGATATTGACCCTTATATCTTTTTATCACGTCTAAGTGAAACTACGAAATTGTAATTGAACATTGTTATTATATTGATAGGTTTCTATATTTTTTTTCCATCTCAGTTATTTCGTTGCTTTAAATCTTTATTTTTATATAGATTCAATGGCGATAATGACGAAGCGACACGATGACTTTGTTAAGTATCGATTAAAAATTATCAAGGGGAGTGAGATTTTAGCGCGGTAAACTATTGAAAAAATTACTTCGCTAATGAACGACTATGCAACTATTTTATTGAGTGCGTAAAAGGTAGAGGCAAACTGCAACGGGTCGCGAAGAAGATTTTAAAAATTTAGTAAATCATGTGACTAAACAAGAAGCGAATAAATAACTTGAGTGGCTGTTACTTCGATATACAAAAAAATGCTTAAAAAAGTATTTGGTCCTAAGAGTTTCACATGTGAAAATTAAAAACTGAATAAATTTATGCTTAAGGACGAATAATAATATCGGGTGTTGAATTAACTTCACCTTCATCATTAATAGTTGCTGTTTTACCATTACATTGCAATATAGCTAAACTGCCTTTCTTACTGTTTCTAATAAAAGATAAGTCGTAACCAAATTGTGTCATGCTACTTGCGGCAAATTTTTGTGCCAGAGAGAGCCTATCCCATAGAGATTGTATCTCTTGAGTAAATTGCCTTCTTTCTAAAAGAACTTCTCTTTCCAACAACGCTTCCATTTACATCTCTATTTATTTTTAATAAGAAATTTTACATCTAAAATCATATTACCTTGCACAGTACAAAATTTCAACAATTTTTAAAGAGTCGCTAAAAATATAAATTATAAATATACTAGAGTCGAAATTTTATAAATGAGCGTTAAAATATTATGAGTCAAGTATTGGACGATTTATCTTCGTTATTGCAATTAGAAGTGATCGAGCAAGGGATCTATCGTGGTCAAAGTCAAGATTTAGGCTTTCGAGCATTATTTGGCGGGCAAGTAATGGGACAAGCGGTTTCTGCCGCTCAAGAAACAGTGGACTCCGCACGCAATGTTCACTCCCTTCATTCTTATTTTTTACGCCCTGGTGATGCGACTATGCCAGTAGTTTATGAGGTAGAGAATATTCGTGACGGTAAGAGCTTTAGCACCCGACGCGTTAGAGCGATTCAAAATGGCAAAGATATATTCTATATGACAGCCTCTTTTCAACAACACGAAAAAGGTATTGAGCACCAAGATCTTATGCCTGATGTACCGCAACCAGAAGAATTAGCTTCATATACCGATTATATTTTTGATAACCAAGATAAAATACCTGATGAAATTAGAGGTAAATTTTTGGCAGAAAAACCAATAGAAATGCGTCCTGTTAATCCTTATAACTGGCTACATCCAGAAAAAAAAGAAGCTAAATCACAAATGTGGATCAAAGCGAACGGTTCATTACCTGATGATTTACGTATTCACACCTATATGCTGGCTTATACATCTGACTTCCACTTTTTACCAACCGCTTTATATCCGCATGGTCTGAGCCATTGGGAACCCAATTTGCAAATAGCGACTATTGATCATGCAATGTGGTTTCATCGTCCTTTTCGCTTTGATGATTGGTTGCTTTATGTCATGGACAGTCCTTCAGCAAGTGGAGGACGTGGTTTAGTTAAAGGGCAAATATTTAATCGGCAAGGACAGCTTGTAGCGTCAACAATGCAAGAGGGCGTATTACGCCAGCACTAAACTACTTCCTATGCCAATCGTGGCCAGTAGGATGTTGAAAAATACGTAAATTGAATATCGGTGCCATAGCAAACAAATGGTCAAAAATATCGGCTTGAATACCTTCATAGTTTTGCCAGTTTTGATCATTACTAAAACAATACACTTCTAATGGCAAGCCAGCTTCTGTTGCGGCTAATTGCCTAACCATGCAGGTCATGTTGTGGTGTATTTTTTTATGGCTTTGTAAATATGCTTCCATATAAGCGCGAAAGGTACCGACATTCGTTAATTGTCGGCTATTTACGTTATCCCCAGACAAATTATTTGTTTGTAAACTTACCGTAATATCATCTGATTTTTGCTGTAAATAATTTTTTAATAAACTAATTTCCTTTAATTTTTCAATCTGTACATTTTGATAAAATGAAATGCTGTTGATATCAATAATAATTGTACGTTTAATCCGTCTACCACCTGAGTTAAGCATACCTCGCCAGTTTTTAAACGATCCATTAATTAAGGCGTAAGTAGGAACGGTTGTGACGGTATTATCAAAGTTTTTCACTTTTACCGTATTTAAGCCGATTTCAATGACGTCACCATCAGCACCATAATTAGGTATTTCAATCCAGTCACCAGGGGCAAGCATTTTGTTGGCTGAAATTTGAATGCTGGCGACTAAGCCTTTAATGGTGTCTTGAAAAACTAATAATAAAACGGCGGTCAATGCACCCAAACCACTGAGTAAGTAAATAGGTGATTTATCTAAAATGAATGAAACAGCTAAAATCGTTGCGATTAAATAAATGACGAGTTTTATTACCTGAATAGTAGAGCTTAACGGAAGATAACGCTCACGCGCGGTATGCTGATATAAACTTCTAATCACATTCAATATAGCGCTGATGGATCGAGCAATTTGAAAACTGAGGGATATTTTTGCTAAAACAACTAAGAAGGTGCTGAGTATTGTGGCCGCTGGGAGAAAAATAGGCGTTAAAAATAACAGTAAAAACAAAGGAATTAACAATGCAAACCGAGAAAAAACATTATGCTCAAGTAAAAGATCATCCCAAGTGTTTTTCGTTCGAGCAACAAGTTTATGAACAACAAATAATACTTGATACTTTGTGAGATAATATCCTATAGCGGATATGACTAAAATGAGCAAACAGCCAGCAAAGATAGTGCTAATAGCTAAATAAGCAGGAGCGACACCTTGGTTACTTAACCATGTGCTAATTAGTTCACTCATTTAAATTTCCTCTTTTGCATTTCACTATTATTTTGAATGGGTGTCATTATTAAATTCGACAAGTTTTTGGTCCTTATCAAGCCATAGTAGATTAACCCATTTTTGAAATTTAATTTTAAAAGGACGATCGCTGACATAATCTCCAACAAGCTCATCACCAATGGCAGACACTTCAACATTCACATTTACCGTTTTAATTTTGCCCCCTAAAAAATCACTAAAAGTAGGGATCCCCTCAGGGTAATGAATAGTAATATTAACAATTTTATGTAAATTACCACCCATAGCTTCTAACACGAAGCCTATGCCACCAGCCTTGGGCTTAAGTAAATGTTGAAAAGGTGAATTTTGTTTATTGTGTTTTTCATTAGTAAAGCGTGTCCCTTCAATAAAGTTCATAATACTCACCGGCTTATGCTTAAATTTAGCACAAGCTTTACGGGTGGTTTCAACGTCTTTACCTTTTAAATGAGGATTTTTTTTGATAAATGATTGGCTGTAGCGTTTCATAAATGGAAAGTCGAGTGCCCACCAAGCTATACCTAAAAAAGGTACGTAAATTAGCTCTTTTTTTAAAAAGAATTTTAAAAAGGGAATTTTGCCATGCATGATGCGTTGTAATATTACAATATCAACCCAGCTTTGGTGGTTACAAAGCACTAAATACCATTCTTTCATGGTGAGTTGCTCTAAACCGGTAACATTGATTTGTGTTTTATTAAACAGCTTTTGAATTAACGTATTAACGCCTACCCAATTACTCGCCATTTGATCTAATAAATAGCTAAATATTGTTTGAGAAAATTTTACGGGAATAATAGCCTTACAAAACGAGAATACGATAATTGGCATTAACCAAAAAAGGGTATTAACCGTATAAATAGTTAGCGAAAGAATATGAATAAGCAGACGGGGTAAAAAATTCAACATAGAATATTTGCTCAATGAATCGAAAAAAACATACCTGATCATAATCTGATTTGAAGTTATTTTCAGCAAAAACAGTGAAATAAATTAATTGATATTAACAACTGTTTGAAAAACGATTAAAGGTCAAACGGTTAAAAGTAGTAACTTTTCATAATTTTTTATACTATGAATCGCTAGAGGACAGCCTTTTAAAGGTCTTTTATAAATATCTATGCATGAGGTAAAAAGCATCAGCCAGTTTTTTCAATATAAATAAGTCGTAATATTCTATGGTTTCAATGAAGGTAAATAACGAACAAAGCTGAAATAAGGAGGCAACAGGCTAAAATAAGCAAACTCTTATATATTATGGCTAAAAGATAATTGCTGTTAGGTGCATATCGAGGCATGCTAAAGATTGGATAATAGAGGATAAACAATGAATTTTAATCGTGCGGTTATTAAAGTAGGTAGTGCTTTAATTTCACCAGAGAATAATGGATGTAGTGGTAAATATTTACTTGCTATTGCTCGTTTTATTACTGAATGCCATCAGGCGGGTAAAGAAATTATTTTAGTCTCCTCTGGTAGTGTTGCTGCTGGACGAAAACTTATTAAGCACGGCTCTCCTATCCCCTCTATTGCCACTAAACAAGCTATGGCCTCCGTTGGTCAAATGAAAATGATGGCCAATTGGCAGCGTTTTTTTGATGTACCTTGCAGTCAGCTTTTAATTACTCATGGTGATTTAAAAGATCGCCAACGTTATATCAACATTAAAAACACACTACGTATTTTATTAGCAAACGGTGTTATTCCTATTGTTAATGAAAATGATACCGTTGCTACCGATGAATTAAAGGTAGGTGATAACGACAACTTAGCCGCATTAGTTGCTTTAGTGAGCGAGGCCGACTGTTTATTCATTTTAAGTGATATTGATGGTGTTTATGATAAAGATCCCCGTGATAATCCTGACGCAATATTGATACCTGAAATTAATGAAATTACTCCTGAAATATATGCAATGGCAGGCACAACAAATAATGTGATCGCTACCGGTGGTATGAAAACAAAAATTCAAGCGGCCGAAAAGGCGGTTGAAAATGGTATAGAAACTTATATTTTAAATGGTAGCGATAGTAATGTGTTCGAGCGTCTGTTAAAAGGCGAAAACCCTGGAACACGCTTTAGTCCCAAACAAACAGCAACTAAAGCGCGCAAACATTGGTTGAAACATACTTTGAAAAGTAGCGGTAAAATACAGCTTGATGCTGGCGCGGTAAATGCGCTTATTAATAAAGGTGCCTCTTTATTACCGTCGGGTGTTAATCAAGTTTCAGGCGATTTCATCGCAGGGGAGTCTGTTGATATTATTGACGCGGGTTCTCAAAATATTATTGCTAAAGGTATTTGCCAATACAGCAAACAAGATTTATTGCGAATTATGGGCTGTAATAGTGACGAAATAAGTAAGTTATTAGGTTTTTGTCCCAGTAAAGTTATTATTCATCGTGATGATATGGTTGTTTTATAAATGACTTATCGGCGAAAATGGATAGTTTTTGTCGGTTTTTGTTTATTAACTCTTAACTTTAGCCTTTCAGGCCATTGGCCATTATGTTCACGTAAACAAGATTCTTCGCTATCTAAATGGACATTTTGACGAACGTTTTTCAGGACAACCCCTACTTTGAGTAGCTGCTTCTGAATCACATCGCGTAACACGTCATCCAATTTATTTTCTTTGGCAGTAATAACTTCAGCATCAATATCAAAAATACAGGTCACCACTAAACTTGCTGGAAAATTAGTATAATTAGCTCTATGTGTTAACCAGTTAAAACCATCAATTTCATGTAAAAAATCTTCACAAGCAATAGTGAGTGCTTTACATACGTTGTTATCTATTTTTTGAGTCGTTTTATTAAGTTTCATCGTTTATATTTCAGCAATTTTTATCAATTACAATTTTTTCATTAAATGCAGTTTATTGATAGTAAATCATCAATATTTTGGCGAATAAAGAGTCTGTAATTTCTCTCTTTAAAAATGAGTGCTTATTTAGTCATCTCACATTTAATAGAATATGCTCGAGTTGTAAAGAAGCTCAAGTATGAAAGTTACTCGTCATAGACCTCGATTCATGGAGGTCTTATCTCTAGAAGTGTGACGGGATGCTTTTAACTGCTTATATAAGAACAGCAATAATCAGTTATACTTTTAACCTTGATATCGAATTTAGCATCAGCATCTACATAAAACTGTTCGCCACCTGAAATCGTTTGCCAAAGCGTTTCATTGGGTAATAATATTTCTACATCACCCGCCATAATTTCCATCAGTTCTTTTTCAGCCGTAGCAAATGTATATTCGCCGGGCATCATAATACCTAAGGTTTTAGTTGAACCGTCTGCTAACGTTACTTTTCTACTGGTGACGTTACCGTCAAAGTAAATATTAGCGGCTTTAGTTATATTAACATTCATTAATTCTGTCATTGTAATCTCTCTCATAAGTTATCTGATTTAACTAAAAATTTTGCATTATCTTTTAGCATAAAAAAAGCGATATTGGCTCCAGAAACCAATACCGCCACTTTGCAGCAAGCAAAAAACTATTTATATAAATAATTTGTCTGCAGTTTGTTACTTATCCGTCAGGAAAATTCAAATGAACTTATTACCTGACTTAAAGTGTTCTCCCCCGAGATGACGCTGCAAAGCTGTTTATATGTAATTTATTTCAAGTGAATTATTGGTTTGATTCCACAATTTTCTTCATATCAGTCATATAACCACGTAGTTTTTTACCAACACTTTCTACGCCATGACTGCGAATTGCTTCGTTAACTTCAATCAAGCGAACGTTATCAACGCCATTTGAACTTTCTTTCAATCCTTCACCTAATTCTTCAAGTGACAACTTGCTTACATAATCCGCAAGTAATGGTTGTGCAGCATGTGTGAATAGGTAGTTACCGTATTCAGCCGTATCAGAAATTACTACGTTCATTTCGTATAATTTATTACGTGCAATACAGTTAGCTATTAATGGTGTTTCGTGAAGTGATTCGTAGTATGCAGACTCTTCAATGATGCCAGCAGCAACCATCGCTTCAAAGGCTAACTCAACACCGGCTTTCACCATAGCTACAACAAAAATGCCTTTGTCGTAGTATTCTTGTTCAGTAATTTCAATGTCACAGTCAGCGGCTTTTTCAAAAGAAGATTCAGCTGTTTCTTCGCGCCATTTTAATAAGTTAACATCATCGTTCGCCCAATCTTCCATCATAGTGGCGGAGAAGCGGCCTTCAATAATGTCGTCCATATGCTTTTCAAATAACGGACGTAAAATAACTTTTAATTCTTCAGACATATCAAACGCTTTTACTTTTGCAGGGTTTGATAAGCGGTCCATCATGTTTGTGATGCCGCCATGTTTTAAGCCTTCAGTCGTTGTTTCAATGCCGTATTGTAATAACTTACGTGCATATGCTGCATCCATACCTTGGGCAACTAATTGCTGATGACCAAGCACTGCAGCGGTTTGTAACATGCCACATAAAATAGTTTGCTCGCCCATTAAATCAGACTTAACTTCAGCAATGAATGATGACTCAAGTACACCTGCACGATCTCCACCAGTAGCTGATGCATAAGCTTTAGCAATGGCTAAACCGTTACCTTGAGGATCATTTTCTGGATGAACAGCGATAAGTGTTGGTACACCAAAACCGCGTTTATATTCTTCTCGTACTTCAGTACCTGGGCATTTAGGGGCAACCATTACAACCGTGATATCTGAGCGAATTTGCATTCCCTCTTCAACAATATTAAAACCATGAGAGTAAGCTAAGGTAGAACCTTGTTTCATGAATGGCATTACCGCAGTAACTGCAGAAGTATGTTGCTTGTCAGGTGTTAAGTTTAAAACTAAATCAGCTTGTGGAATTAATTCTTCATAAGTACCAACGGTAAAGCCATTGTCAGTGGCCCATTGCCAAGATTGGCGTTTTGAAGAAATTGCGGCTTCACGTAAAGCATAAGAAATATTTAAGCCTGAATCACGCATGTTTAAACCTTGGTTCAAACCTTGAGCACCACAACCAACAATAACAATGTTCCAATCTTTGATGAAGTTACAGCCATCGCTGAATTCTTCACGTTGCATAAAACGACATTTACCTAGCTGGCCCAATTTTTCACGTAAACTTAAAGTATTAAAATAATTGCTCATGTTCTGTCCTCGTTATCCCACAGCTTGGTCAAGTATTATTATGACTAGGCGATAAAATTAAATGTGCTTGTCGGTAATTCCGACGATGGAAGCATCATAGCGCAAGACTAACGTTGCTTAAAATGATATATTCGCAAGGTGGTGTTGCGTAAATTGCAACGTAGGTTTTGATAATAAACTGGAGTGAATGATGGATTTAAAATCACTAAAAATGTTTGTGCATCTCACACAGACGCTTCATTTTGGGAAAACCGCTGAAGCTAATCATGTAAGTACTTCAACGTTAAGTCGTATTATTCAAAGGCTTGAAGAAGAAGTGGGCTGCTCTCTCCTACATCGTGATAACCGATCGGTCGTACTAACCGAAGCAGGTTTTCTCTTGCAAAAATATGCGGAACAGCAAATTGAACAGTGGCAGTTATTACAGTTGTCATTGAATCAAAAACAAGCAGAACTGCAAGGTAAACTTCATATTTATTGCTCTGTTACCGCGGCTTACAGTCATTTGCCAGCATTGTTGGAGAGCTTTCGACATCAACATCCATTGGTTGAAATAGTGTTAACCACTGGAGATGCGGCGGATGCTTTTGATCAAGTTCAACAACAAGCGGTTGATTTTGCTATTGGTGTAAAACCAGAAAGTATCTCACGTATGTTTTATTTTCAGCACATTGCCAATGTATCTTTGGCTGTGATAGCCCCAACCATTGTCTGCAGGGTTCATCAACAACTTCAAGACAATATTATTGCTTGGTCTAAAATTCCAATCATCTTGCCCGAGCATGGAGCAGCACGTAAGCGCTTTGAATATTGGTATCGAAAAAAGCAACAAGGAAAACCAAATATTTATGCCACAGTTTCAGGTCATGAAGCATTGGTGAGTATGGTTGCTTTAGGCTGTGGTGTGGGTATTGCCCCTAAAGTGGTTGTTGAAAATAGCCCTGTAAAAGACCGTGTCCAATACTTAAAAGACATTGGAGACATTGAACCTTTTGATTTGGGGATTTTTTGCTTAAACCAAAGTCGAGAAAAGACGTTAGTCAAAGCTTTTTTTGAAGCAATCAAATAGCCACCGCATCAGTATTAGATAGTTGTCGCAGTAATCGGCCCATCGATCGGTGTTCGGGAAAATAGTTTTTTGTTAATATGTTGGTTAAATGGCCACCGCATCAGTTAAATGTCTGAGTAATCGGTCCATTGCTCGATATGATAATGCCTCAATGATATGTTCATGTTGAATGTCTGTCATATTAACCATGTCAGCTAGTGTACGAGCAATTTTTAAAATTTTATGATGAGCACGCGTAGACAAGCCTAACTTTTCAACAGCGAGTTCGAGAAATTCATGTTCATCGGTGCTCAGTTGACAAAACTCACGTGTTTCTGCGCTTCCCAAATGAGCATTTGCTTTGCCTTGACGCGCTAATTGTAACTCTCTACACAGTGCAACCCTTGCTTGTATTTGAGCTGAACTCTCGTTTCGTTGTTCAGTATTTGCCCACATACCTTTTGGTAATCGGGTAACTTCAATTTGAATGTCAATCCGATCTAGAAAGGGTCCAGATAATCGATTTAAATAACGTAAAACTTGTTCTGGTGTACTTCGATTATCGTTATAAAAGCCTGTAGGGCTGGGGTTCATTGCAGCGACAAGTTGAAATTTAGCGGGGAATGTTTGTTTATACATTGCTCTTGAAATGGTGACCTCGGCAGATTCCATAGGTTCACGTAATACATCAAGTACCTTTCGCTCAAATTCAGGTAATTCATCCAAAAATAAAACACCATTGTGTGCTAAAGAAATTTCACCAGCCTGTGGTTTACTGCCCCCGCCAACCAGTGCTGCTGACGATGCAGTATGATGTGGAGCCCGAAAAGGACGGGTTAACCAAGATTGTTGATTGATTTTTTGATGGCTAATCGAAGCAATAGCCGCAGCTTCCAGTGCTTCACTTTCACTCATCGGTGGTAATATTCCGGGTAAACGGCTAGCCAGCATGGTTTTTCCCGTTCCTGGCGGACCAATGAATAATAGATTGTGCGCGCCACTGGCCGCAATTTCTAAGGCGCGTTTTGCCATAGGTTGACCTATGACATCAGCAATGTCTTTGCTGGTAGGTGTATGATAATGTTCTACTTCTTTTGTTAACACTACAGGTAAAGGTACTTGTTTGAGAAAGTGAGGATAGAGCTGGCTTAAATGATTAATCGCTAAAATATTTGCTTGTTTAACCCAGCTTGCTTGTTCTGCATTTTGTGTAGGTATAACGAGGGTTCTCTTGCTTTGTGCACAAGCCATGGCCATAGGTATCTCACCAATAATTTCTCGTAATTCACCAGAAAGCGCGAGCTCACCGGCAAATTCATATTGATTTAAATCGGTGGTGGGTAATTGTTCAGAAGCGACGAGTATCCCTATCGCTATAGGTAAATCAAAACGTCCTCCTTCTTTAGGCAAGTCGGCTGGCGCGAGATTTATAGTGATACGTTTCGCGGGGAATTCATAACCGCAATTGATGATGGCACTTCTTACGCGGTCTTTTGATTCACGCACCGACGTTTCAGGTAAGCCAACAATATTAAATGCCGGCAAGCCATTCGCTAAATGAACTTCAACGGTGACAAGAGGTGATTCAAGCCCAACACGGGCTCTGCTGTAAATACAAGCGAGGCTCATAAAAATCCATTTCATTAACAATCCAGTAACTTTAGTCTAGGCATGTTTCTGGTAAAGTGCTAACACCGTATATAACTAAATTTTTTATTTGAGTTAAAAAAACCTATTAAAAAAACTTGCACTTAAGATTAGAGCTATGGTACTAATTTAAATAGGCAGCGTAACAGCCAACTAATTTTAAAGTTTTTCATTTTGTTTTTATAAAAAATCAAGGTAATTGAATAAATATGCAAACATTTAGCTCAGTGGTTATTAACATTCTCGTCGTGGTGATTATTATATCATCGCGGGTTGTTTGTTGAGCTAAGAAAAATTTAAGCGAAAAACAAACCCCCGCTCTGAAAAGAACGGGGGTTTTTTTATACATGAATAAGAAAATAACGAAGTTAATTGTTACAACGCAAAACTTTATATAAATAAACCATACAAATCAGTGGCAAAGGAGAAGGCTCAACTTAATGATTATGCAAAACATATTCAGTTAGATGAGTTAAAAATAAAGATGGCAAGTGAAAAGATACATACCGGTGGCTCATTACTTTTTAACGTACTTCAACAACATGGCGTTGAGCATGTTTTTGGTTACCCCGGTGGCGCTATTATGCCCATTTATGATGCGCTCTATGATAGCGACGTCAAACACTTTTTGTGTCGTCATGAACAAGGTGCCGCATTTTCAGCTGTAGGATATGCAAGGGCTGCAGGTAAAGTAGGTGTTTGTTTTGCGACTTCAGGCCCTGGGGCAACGAATTTAATAACGGGTCTTGCTGATGCACTTGCTGATTCTATTCCCATTGTTGCTATAACAGGTCAAGTGCCAACTTCTGTTATGGGCTCTGACGCTTTTCAGGAAATTGATGTTTTTGGTTTGTCATTAGCGTGTACAAAACACTCTTTTCAGGTGACTGATATTAATGATCTTGAAAAAGTATTACATCAAGCATTTGCCATAGCACTTGAAGGTAGACAAGGTCCTGTCCTTGTTGATATTCCGAAAGATATTCAAATTGCCAGTATTGTTAGCAAAGGCAATATTGTGTCAACGTTGAAAAATAAAGTAAATTTACCGCCTGCTAACGTTGGCTCTGCAATTGCGATGCTTTGTCATGCGAAACAACCTGTTCTCTATGTGGGTGGTGGTGTTGGTATGGCAAATGCGGTTGATGAATTGCGCAACTTTATTGATGTGACCAATATCCCCAGCGTTTCAACATTAAAAGGTTTAGGCGCTATTGCACCTGAAAACGAAAATTATCTTGGTATGTTAGGAATGCATGGGACTAAAGCGGCAAATTTAGCCGTACAAAAAAGTGATTTGTTGGTTGTTGTTGGTGCGCGTTTTGATGACCGTGTCACAGGAAAATTAGATGATTTTGCGCCAAATGCAAAAATCATTCATTTTGATATAGATACCGCTGAAATTAATAAACGTCGTGCGGCTGATTCCGCTATTTTAGGAGATTTAAAGACGAACCTTCCAGCGTTAGCAATCCCACTGGAAATAAAAGATTGGCAACAAAAGTGCCAACAAATGACAACCGATTTTGGCTGGGATTACAATCACCCCGGTGACACTATTTTTGCTCCTGCGGTATTGAAGGAAGTGAGTGATAAAATGCCGAAGAATACGTGCGTCACGACTGATGTTGGGCAACATCAAATGTGGGCAGCACAGCATATGTCATTTGATGACCCAAGTAACTTTCTTACGAGTGGTGGTATGGGAACAATGGGCTTTGGTTTACCTGCAGCAATTGGTGCGCAGGTTAGTCGCCCAACAGATTGTGTTATAGCGGTATCCGGTGATGGTTCAATAATGATGAATATTCAAGAATTAGCAACGATTAAGCGCTTTCAGTTACCGGTAAAAATTGTGCTTATCGATAATGCAAAATTAGGTATGGTTCGTCAATGGCAAGATCTATTCTTCCAAGGCCGCTTAAGTGAAACAGACCTTTCTGATAACC
This sequence comes from Alteromonadaceae bacterium, assembly GCA_041890515.1. Classification (GTDB taxonomy): domain Bacteria; phylum Pseudomonadota; class Gammaproteobacteria; order Enterobacterales; family Alteromonadaceae; genus Colwellia_A. The sequence goes on along the minus strand of JASDWX010000028.1, from coordinate 7,499 downwards.
CTGACTTTGTCATGCTTGCAAATGCTTTTGACATCAAAGCTAAACAGATTAGTAGTAAAGAAGAAGTTTCTGCAGCAATTGAAGAAATGCTCGAACATGATGGACCTTATTTATTGCAAGTTAAAATTGATGCAGCAGATAATGTATGGCCTTTGGTACCACCCAATACAGCCAATGATAAAATGATGGAGAGTACATAAGATGAATCATTATCAATTAATAATAAAGGCTGACGATAAACAAGTGGTATTAGAGCGTATTTTACAGGTTGCCCGCTATCGAGGTTTTTTAATCGAAGGTATTAATGCGCGGGTCAATACAGGAACAAATATTGGGACAATAGAATTGATGGTACGCAGTGATCGACCTATTTCTTTTCTTGTTGACCAAATTAATAAATTGATAGACATCAAAGACGTCAAAGTAGACACAAATACGACGCAGTAATGTGAGTCAGAACACGTTATAATAAAGGTGCAACAAGCATCGATAAAAATTAAGAGTTAATTGAGTGATTAAACGACAGTTAACTCGTTAAAAATATTATAAATTAGGAAGAAAAATGGCTAAAGTAAATGCAGAACTAATTTGGTTTAATGGTGAACTCATGCCGTGGCAAAATGCCACCGTACATGTAATGAGTCACGCTTTGCATTATGGTTCGTCCGTGTTTGAAGGTATTCGTGCTTATGATACTCATAAAGGTACCTGTATTTTCCGTTTAGAAGAACATATCAAACGTTTGTTCGATTCAGCAAAAATTTATCGAATGAATATTCCTTTTACGGAAGAAGAAATTGTTCAAGCGTGTAAAGACGCAGTCGCTAAAAATGGTTTAGCTTCAGCATATCTTCGCCCATTAGCCTTTTTAGGTGATATAGGTATGGGTTTACGTCCTCCTATTGATGCAAAAGCTGATGTAATGATTGCCGCATTTAGCTGGGAAGCATACCTAGGTGCTGATGCTATTGAAAACGGTGTAGAGGTTGGTGTTTCAAGTTGGAACCGATTAGCACCAAATACGATGCCAACAGCAGCAAAAGCTGGCGGAAACTATCTTTCATCACAACTGATTTCAGCAGAAGCTGCTCGTCACGGTTATGCTGAAGGTGTTGCACTAGACATAAATAATATGGTGAGCGAAGGTGCGGGACAAAATTTATTTTTGATTCGTAAAGGCATTCTTTATACACCTCCAGGAACAGCATCTATTTTACAAGGTTTAACCCGTGATACGGTTTTCTTCCTTGCTGAAAAGTTAGGCTATGAAGTACGTGAAGAGCCTATTTCTCGTGAGTCATTATACCTTGTTGATGAGTTCTTTATGTGTGGAACTGCGACCGAAGTTGTACCAGTAAAATCAGTGGATGGCATGTTAGTAGGCAATGGTTCACGTGGTCCAATCACGAAAGCTATTCAAGAAGCATTTTTTGGCATATTTAATGGAACTACTGAAGTACCAGATAACTGGTTAGATCCAGTTAAATAGTTTAATAACACCTCAACTCTTTGTCAGTTGGCACTGCAGCAGTATCGGAAATACTCACTTATATGCATAAGCTCCGTGTTTACTCTTTGCTACAGCACCAAATGACTGCGAGTTGAGCAGTTATTATCAGTTAAAAGTTGCAAATATCTAACTATTTTAAAAGCAGCTTCAATGAGGGTGTTTTCAAAATAAAATTTATCATAAATATTAATCAAACTTATCAATCGGAATGTAACTATCATGCCTAAATTAAGATCTGCAACTTCTACCCAAGGCCGTAATATGGCTGGAGCTCGTGCTTTATGGCGCGCAACAGGAATGACTGATGGTGATTTTGGTAAACCGATTATTGCCGTTGTTAATTCATTTACGCAATTTGTGCCGGGTCATGTGCATTTAAAAGATATGGGCCAACTTGTTGCTGGCGCCATCGAAAAAGCGGGTGGTGTTGCTAAAGAATTTAATACGATTGCCGTTGATGATGGTATTGCTATGGGTCACAGTGGTATGCTTTATAGCTTGCCATCACGTGATCTTATCGCCGATTCAGTTGAATACATGGTGAACGCTCATTGTGCGGATGCCATGGTCTGTATTTCAAACTGTGACAAAATCACACCGGGCATGTTAATGGCCGCTTTTCGCTTAAACATCCCTGTAATCTTTGTTTCTGGTGGCCCAATGGAAGCAGGTAAAACCAAGCTTTCAGACCAAATTATCAAACTTGATTTAGTTGATGCAATGATCCAAGGCGCCGATCCGAAAGTGTCTGATGCACAAAGCGACCAAGTTGAACGTTCAGCTTGTCCAACGTGTGGTTCATGTTCTGGAATGTTCACAGCGAACTCAATGAACTGTTTAGCTGAAGCGTTAGGGTTAGCGCAGCCGGGTAACGGTTCAATGCTAGCTACGCATGCTGACCGTGAACATTTATTCTTAAACGCTGGTAAAGAAATTGTTAAGTTAACTAAGCGCTATTATCAAGAAAACGATGAGTCAGCATTGCCACGAAATATCGCTAACAAAGCAGCATTCGAAAATGCAACGTGTCTAGATATCGCGATGGGTGGCTCAACAAACACCGTATTACATTTAATCGCCGCAGCGCAAGAAGCTGATATCGACTTCACCATGAAAGATATGGATCGTTTATCTAGAGTTGTGCCACAGTTATGTAAAGTAGCACCGTCTACACCAAAATATCACATGGAAGACGTACATCGCGCCGGTGGTGTTTTCGCTATTCTAGGTGAATTAGCTCGTGCTAACTTACTAACCACAGACATTAAAAACGTTTTAGGTTTAACGCTTGATGAAATGTTAGAAAAATATGACATTACATTAACTAAAGACCAAAGCGTCATTGACTTCTTTCGTGCAGGCCCAGCGGGCATCCGCACGGTTAAAGCATTCAGCCAAAATTGCCGCTGGGATACTGTTGATGACGATCGTGAAAATGGTTGCATTCGTTCACTTGAACACGCTTACTCACTTGAAGGTGGCTTAGCGGTATTAGCGGGTAACATTGCCCCAGACGGTTGTGTGGTTAAAACGGCTGGCGTATCAGACGATAACTTAATCTTTACCGGTCCTGCTCATGTGTTTGAAAGCCAAGACGATGCAGTCTCTGGTATTTTAGCGGGTAAAGTTGTCGCAGGAGAAGTTGTTGTGATTCGTTATGAAGGTCCCAAAGGTGGGCCAGGCATGCAAGAAATGCTTTACCCAACCACTTACTTAAAATCGATGGGTTTGGGTAAAGAATGCGCATTATTAACTGATGGTCGCTTCTCTGGGGGTACCTCTGGTTTATCGATAGGTCATGTTTCTCCGGAAGCGGGCGCTGGTGGTACGATTGCATTAGTTGAGCAAGGCGACATTATCCATATTGATATCCCTACTCGTGATATCACATTAAACGTAAGTGAAGACGTATTAACAGAACGTCGCACTAAAATGGAAGCAAAAGGCAAAGGTGCTTGGAAGCCTCTTAATCGTGTACGTCCTATCAGTTATGCGTTGAAGAATTATGCAATGTTAGCCACAAGTGCTGACAAAGGTGCGGTGCGTAACCGTGATTTACTTGATGGCCTTGTGGACTAAAGATTATGACCGAAGCTGAGCAGCAAGCATTAGTGCTTGCTAAAGCAACGCAAGAAGAAGCGCTCGACTATTTGCGGAGAATATTATTAGCGCCTGTTTATGATGTTGCCGTCGAAACAGAATTAACGCCATTAACTAAGTTGTCAGCGCGTTTAGGTAATCAAATAACACTTAAACGTGAAGATCAACAACCTGTTCATTCATTTAAATTACGTGGTGCTTATAACAAGTTATCTCGTTTAACTGAGGTGCAATGTCTTCAAGGTGTTATTGCTGCGTCTGCGGGCAACCATGCTCAAGGTTTGGCACTTGCCGCAAACAAACTTGGCATTAAAGCCACAATTGTTATGCCGATTACGACTCCAGACATCAAAGTTGATAATGTTCGTCACTTCGGCGCAGAGGTACGTTTAATTGGCAACAGTTTCAATGAAGCGCAAATAGCATCAATCGAATATGCACGTGATGAAAATAAAACGTTAGTACACCCTTTCGATGATGTTGATGTGATCGCTGGACAGGGCACCGTTGCAAAAGAGCTTTTACAGCAACAACCTAATATTGACGTAGTTTTTATTCCTGTTGGGGGGGGGGGGTTATTGGCAGGAATGTCAGTTTATTTGAAACAACTACAGCCAAATATTAAAGTGATCGGTGTAGAATCAGAAGATTCAGCTTGTTTAAAAGCAGCAATGGAAGCTGGCAAACCCGTGGATCTAGAACAAGTCGGTCTTTTTGCTGATGGTGTTGCAGTGAAAAGAATTGGTAAAAATACATTTAATTTAATCAAACATTATTGCGATGAGGTGATCACCGTATCTACCGATGAAATTTGTACATCGATTAAAGATATTTTTGAACAAACTCGTTTAATTTCTGAGCCTGCAGGTGCATTGTCATTAGCAGGTTTACAAAAATATTGTAAAACTAGCGTTGGAAATGAGTCGTTAGTTGCCATTCTATCTGGCGCCAATATGAACTTTCACACCTTACGTTATATTTCAGAACGCTGTGAGTTAGGTGAGCAAAAAGAAGCTGTGCTTTCAGTGACTATTCCAGAAAAAAAAGGCAGTTTCAGAAAATTTTGCCATGCCTTAGATGGAAGAGTGATAACAGAGTTTAATTATCGTTATGCAACTAAAGCTGATGGTAGCCATAAAAATGCTAATATTTTTGTAGGTGTTAGAACAGGTGGCGAAGAAGATAGAGAGCAATTACTTTCCCAGTTAGCTGAAAAAGATTATCAAGCAACTGATTTTACTAATAATGAGTTAGCAAAATTGCATGTTCGTTATATGGTGGGGGGACAGAATTCTTTACCAACTCAAGAACGCATTTTTCGCTTTCAGTTTCCAGAGTATCCAGGAGCACTCAAAAAGTTCTTAGACACATTAGGCGAACATTGGAATATTACGTTATTTCATTATCGGAATCATGGTGCGGCTTTTGGGCAAGTACTCACAGGATTTGAAGTCAAAAATGATGATCAATTAGCTTTTTTTAATCATTTAAAAGATTTAGGTTATGAATGGCAAGAGGAAACTAATAATGAAGCCTATCACGCATTTTTGAATTAAGTCATACTGATATCCCAATAATTCTATACTGATCAGTTACTAAAGCCACTTTAATTGAAGTGGCTTTTTGCTTTTATACTTTTCAATGAAAGAAAAATTAGTTTATTCTAGATCCATAAAAATAATATGGATAATTTATAATGCAAGTAAGCCAAGGAAATGAGGCCATAACAACCTCTCCACTACCGTTACAACCTTTAGATAAAAATAAACGTGTCGATGCCTTAGATGTGTTACGTGGCCTCGCCCTTGTTGGCATTTTACTGATGAATATTGAATGGTTTAACCGTGCAATTATTTCATTGGGCGCTCATGATACGACTTTAACGGGTGTTGACCACGCGGTAGGTTGGTTAATTCGTTGTTTTGTAGAAGGTAAATTTTATAAATTGTTTGCCCTTATATTTGGAATGGGCTTTGCTGTTATGCTATTGCGTGCCAAAGAAGTTGGCCGGCCTTTTGGTGCTTGGTTTGTTCGCAGAATGATTGTACTTTTCCTTATTGGTTTAGCTCATATGATTTTTTTATGGGGCGGCGATATTTTACATGACTATGCTATCGCGGGCTTACTTTTATTAGCTTGGGTTTCTTATAATAAAACTAAAACTCCAAGGTATTACTTAAAGTTAGCTTTGATGTGGTTAGCTATCCCTATTTTTCTTATTAGTTTTGGTGGTTCAATATTTGGCATGATTTTCAATGATACTAAGTATCAAGAAATGTGGCAAAATGAATTAGATATTTATACGGTTGTTCAGCAGAGATTTGAACGCGATGTTGAAGTTGTTTCACAAATCAATGAAGTAAGTGATAGCAGAGACTCCACCTTAGATGAAACGTCATTTACTATGCCTACAGATGAAGAGAGTAAAGCAATCGCTATCACTGATGCTATAGAACAACAGAAGGAATCACAAGCAGACATCGCTAAAGAAGATGCAGCCTTTATGCAAGACAGTTATTGGCAAGCAACAGAATACCGTATTGGTTTTACTGGTCTCATGTTGATGTTCACTCCTATTATGTCGCTTGTGGTTCTAATGCCTATATTTATATTAGGTTTTTGGTTGGTTATGACAGAAAAAATAACGAAACATCAGCAGCATCATACCTTTTTTAAACTGTTGACTCATGTTGGCTTAGGTATTGGCATTCCCCTAAATGTTGCGAGTATTATAATCATTCAACACCCAGCTGCAGAGGTTTCTGGCGTATTGCAAGGTGTGGGGCAAATGCTTTTCTATGTTGCCCAATATTTATTATCCGCAGGATATTTAGGCATAGTCATTTGTGCCTTGAATAAGAAGATATGGCAAGAATTCTTTTCTGCATTTTCACCTATGGGGCAAATGGCATTAACTAATTACTTGATGCATTCTGTGATTTTGACGAGTATCTTTTATGGTTATGCGGGTGGTCAATATGGTGAAATATCGAGAGCACCACAAATACTCATTGTTATCGCTATTATCGTCTCTCAAATAATACTCTCTACATGGTGGTTGAATCGCTACCGTTTTGGACCAATGGAATGGTTGTGGCGAAGTCTAACTTATAAAAAACTTCAGCCAATGAAATTATAAATATTAAAAGTGTTGAGAATTTTTATATCTAAACACCTAAGCCATTTATCGGATGAGGAAAAATAATAAATGAATAGCAAAACATAGCGAGTATTCATTACAGCATATTGTTTATTAATGATAAAAAAGTTCATTACTAGAAGGTGTTAGGTATCTTTTAGTTTTACTTGTTTTGGGTAATAAGTTTACTTAGCACAACACTCAGCTATAGTTATTTATTATCGAATTATAATAATACGAGTGAGTTTTATATGTCAAAGAAATTACTCGTTGTTGAAGACAGTATGCCCATTGCTTTAGTGATTGAAAAAATGGCCGTCTCTATAGGGTATGTTGTCACCATTGCTCCCACCTTTGCTGTTGTTAAATTACTTCTCGAAAATGAGCATGATTTTTTCTTAGCGACGCTCGATTACGCTTTACCTGATGCACCTAATGGAGAAGTTGTTCCCTTTATTCTCCAGCACAATATCCCAAGTATTATTATGACGGGGAGAATAGATGATGCTACACATAAAAAATTACTGAACCAACCCATTATCGATTACATTACAAAAGAGAATGCACAGGCATATCATTATTTATTAAGAATCCTTCATGGCCAACTTAACAATCCGAAAGTTGGGGTTTTAGTTGTAGATAGCGCTTTGGCATAAAGGAATCATGTTTGCAAATTACTAAAGCGTAGAAACTTTACTATTAGGCGACAATTAGCTTGGCCGGCTCGCGACAATTAACTTGACCGGTTTT
>JASDWX010000027.1:0-27476 GCA_041890515.1 Alteromonadaceae bacterium | reverse complement strand
CAAAACCGGTCAAGTTAATTGTCGCGAGCCGGCCAAGCTAATTGTCGCCTAATACGCAACGAGAAGTTACGGTGAAAGTCTTTTGTTTATTCGGGGGGATTGACATATATGTACCTGAAAATGTGAAAGTTATTTCAAAAGCTTTTTGTATTTTTGGAGGAATAGACAATAAAGCGCCCTCTACTGACTTTATTGACGCACCGACAATTTATGTGGAAGGCCTGGTCTTATTTGGTGCTTTAGATATAACACTCAAGCGAACGTTGAAAGAACGTTTTACTGCTTTTGCTGATGGCTTAAGAGATTTATTTAATTAGCTTTATTGATATCACCATTTTATTGAGCACAATTAAGATATTATAAATATTTATACTCGTTTTAAGTCTTGGTTGAAAAGCAAAATGTCTACATTTTGTAGATTAAACGAGAAAATACGTAATATTGTGAAAAATGACGAGTTATAGACAATAAGAAACGCTGGAACATTACGTTACAGCGTTTTTATTTGGTTTTCTGTGAGGCTAGATAGATCAACTTAATCTGTAAAAGTAATTCTTGGTTGAGCACCAATCGATGAATCTATTTTAGGTGAACAAAAAAGTAACCTTGAAGACGCTATTCCTTCTTCTTTAACCATGTGTTCTTTGAAAGTATCAAGGCGTTGCTCTGACAATTCAGCCAATCTTTTTATTGCCTGCTTATCTGTTATTTCAACTCCTAATGGCTTATTGATATCTTCTGGTGTTGCAATCGCGCATAGCGTTAACTGTGTTTCAGGTTTATCTTTCATTAAGGCAGCAAACTGTATCAAAAACGCGGTGTGGTCATCCGTTAACTCAGTTTCTTTTACTGGGAAGACTAAGTCATTAACGCGAACTTTTAATAAATAATCACCTGCAGACATCGCAATGGTCACTACATTGGCATAGGGCACAAACGTAGTCATTAAATATTCTTTAGCCGCTGACATGGTGGCTTGCTTAACCATCAAACTGACAAAACCACGCATGCCAAAAGAAGGTTCATCAGTACTACCGTCTAATGGCACATCTAGATCAACATTACCGTCACTGTCTTTTAACATGCCTAATGCGATATTAAAGGGGACTGATGTTTGGCTTTTAACGGTATCTGCTTCATGATCATTCGAAGCACCTAGTTCAACTCCCCTTAAAAGTAAGACGAAATTTCCATCAATATCTGTGTTTTCAACAGTAACATCTAGAACTACATCAAGCTGACCCGCTTTGAGTTCATATTTTAGTGCTTCAGAAATATAAGTTGATAAAGACGGTAGACTGACCTCTTTAAAGAAGCCTTTTAGTGTATAAAAGTCTTCTTTACTAAAAGGTTTAGCCACTGCAGATAGGTCAAAAGTAGCATATTTATCACTACCACCTTTTAGCGTAAATTTGCTCTCTTGTTGCGGCTTTTGATTATCAAAAGGACCTGCATTAAATGTAGTGATTGTAAAGTCACGTTTATAATGTGGACTTGTACTCTGATCTGTAAAATTGATATAGCCGGTATCAGCAAACGAAAAGCTATTAATTGACAACGCAAATGGCGATTTATTATTATCTTCTAAAGCTTCAACCTCTGCTTTATCTGCTTTATTATCTAAAGGTTTATCAATAGGGTGGGTATCTTTTTCTTGTACAGGTAAGCCAACAACATGTTTTTCTTCATCCAGTTTTGCATCAATTGCTAAACCTAAAAGACTTATTGTGTCGATAAGTAAGCCTTGCTGCGAAAAAGTAATATCATTAATGGTGATATTTTGGAATTTGGCTAAAGGTTGATGATCATCCTCTGTGTTTTCTGCAAACATGCTTTGTTCAATAATTAACTTTTCGATGTTAGCGCTTACTAATGAATCTGATGTTGTAATCGCTATTTTATCAAGATTTATCGCCGATATCTGAGCGAGTAATTGTGATGTTTTACCCTCATAAGCCATAATTTTATTAACATTTAATTTAACGGTTCCTACAACAATAGGAGCTTGTTCATCAATAAGTTCAACGACTAAGTTTTTAATAGAAAAAGGTGCAATATTAAGTTCGACCGTTTTATTGCCTTGTTTTGCTTTAAAATTTTCTGTGAGGAGTTCAAAGGTGTCCAGGTTGATTTTAGTGGATAAATCCGTTATTGAAATTAACTGTTTGCTATTAATACTAACAGCGCCTTGCAGTGTGAGTGGATTTTTTTCTTCCTTAATGGCTGATAATAAAGGTTGGAGCGACATGAGTGCTAATTTGGACAATGCTAATTCTGAAGTTATTTCACCTTGATTGTTAGCTAGCTTAGCACTAACGTCTAAAAATAGAGGAGCTTTATTCATTAAAGCATTTAGGGAAATATCGACTTGCTGTGCTTTTGTAGAGGCGAGAACATTTTTTATTACTAACGAATTTATCGTGAAATTTTGCTTACTTTGTTCAATGCTAATATCAAAAGTAGCATTGGTTATGCTGAAATTCGGTAATGATACTTGATAATTATTGCGTTTATCACTCGCTTTAATATCTTCTAATTTATTCGGATTTTCTTCAGGCTCATTAGCAGACGCAGCAGAATCAATTGAATGACTTGCGATATCGAAGCCAGCAATTACTGGGATTTTCTCATTTAAATTAACATCAAGATATAAGCCATCAATGGAAAATTCAGAAAAATGTAGTGTGTCAGTTAGCAACTTATATAAACTTACTTTCACCTTTAATGCCTTTACAGATAAAACAGGTTTTTTGGCATTACTTTTTTTAAATAGCGCTAAGTTCCTTATCGTTAAACTTGATTCAAATGGGTTGTAACGAATAACCGTATCATCATTAAGCATAAGCTGGTGATCATTCAGATACTTAGTCGCATAATGGTGGCTAGCAAAAGGTGAAAGCAACAAGACCAATATAAAAACTGTAGTGATGAATAAAACAACTAATTTAGCTGAGTTAAGGGCTGTTTTTTTTACCGAAGAAGACATAACGTTCCTGATTTAATAATAGAGGGTTTGTTAATTGTTATTCAATAAGTGATCTGCATAGCATTACAATAAAAATTATTTTTATAAATTTATCACAGAATAATTTAGTTAAATAAATGGATATAAGCTTGTAAAACGGAGGTAGGTTATTGACTTTTTTATCGGCTGTCTAGTGTTATAACGTCAATGAACCAAGTAACGGTAAAATTGTTTTTGTTGCTGAAAGGGGGCCAACCCCGTATGCTCAATATTAAGTGGTCAGACCTTTCGTTTCTATTAACTCAATTACGTTATAATAATACTATGATAAAACAAGAATCTTTATTTTTACCTCAAGGTGAACATCAACTTCATTTAAGACATGTTTGGCAAAAGAAAGGGGGAATACCTATTTTTATGTTACATGGCGTGATTGAAAATGGTCTTATTTTTTATACTAAAAAAGGTAAAGGTTTAGCATGTTATTTAGCTGAGCAGGGCTTTGATGTTTATGTAGCTGATTTACGGGGTAGAGGTGAGAGTACACCGTTAATTGACAAAAATGCAGAGCATGGACAATTTGAAGCGATCACTCAAGATATTCCTCTCTTTATAAATTATATTTCTGAAATAACAGAACAAAAAATTCACCTTGTTGCGCATTCTTGGGGCGGTGTTCTCATGGCAAGTGCGCTGGTTCGCTTTCCAAAACTGATTACAAATATCCGCAGTAAAACTTGTTTTGGCACCAAACGAATGGTGACGGTAAAAAATGTAGAGAAACTTTTTAAGATAAATATTGTTTGGAATAATTTAGCCCTAAAACTTGCAAATAAAAAAGGTTTTTTAGATGCTAAATGTTATGGTATGGGATCTGATAATGAAACGATAAAATCATTGGTTGATAGTGTTGCATGGACAAAAAAAAGCGATTGGCATGACCCAAGAGATGGCTTTGATTACTGTAAAGCCGCAAAGCTTATTGATTGGCCACCAACATGGCACTTTACGGGGAGTAAAGATAAAGCCTTGGGCCATGCAACGGATGTAAATATTTTTATTAAAGAATATAATCCTCAAGCAAAGTTTACGTTATTATCAAAATCCTTAGGTAATATGCAAAATTATGATCATATTAATATCCTCACACACCCTGATGCCACCGTTGACCATTTTCCTAAATTAGTAACGTGGCTAAAATCGCATTAATACAAATATTTGATTACTGTTTACTCTGTTTTAAAAGCTATTAAATATTTACAATTACTGCTATAAAATCATTTCAAAATTTTATCACAATTTTAGTTTTTTAAATGGATGTATAGCATGAATAAAATCATAATTCTTATGACGATGGGCTGCTTTTTTCTTCTTGGATGTCAGTCTACTTCTCCAGTAGACGTTACTCAGGTTGGCAAAAATCAAGTAGACAGCTTTTCCAAAGAAACCGCACCTAAATACCAAGAATTTATCCATCCGGGGGATACCTTACCTATTCGTTCAATTGTTAACGTGGATGGAAATGTCATAGATTTAACAAATAGGAATAAACGCAAACTAGTGATTTTATTTGCAACATGGTGTTCAGATTCTAATAGAGCCCTTAAAGCGCTTAATCAGTCCGCTTTATTAAGCGATCCAACGTTAGAAATTATTGCTATCGCCCGTGAAGAAACGAGCGAAGATGTCATTAAATGGCGTAATGAACATAACATTAAAGTGCCATTGGCTACTGATATTGACAGAAGTATTTATAAGCAGTTTGCAGTGGGGGGAATTCCTCGTTTAATAACAATAGGTAAAGATAACAAAGTGATAAGAATGAACTTAGCTGAGGGTGAACAGCAACTTAAGCTTATTCAATGGTAAGTCAATAAACTCGAAATTTTAGCAAAAGGAATTGTTACAATTTCGTCCTTGGTATTTAAGAGTAACTCCTTTAAATTTGAACTTTGTTATTTATTTGTAATCAATATTGGTTCAAGACCCTTGTTGCTAAATTTTAAGTACAAGGACGACGCGTAAAAAATCTAAAGGATTATCATGTTAAAATTAGCAACACTGACAACGGTATTATTATTCACTACGTTAGCTTCCCCTTTATCGCTAGCAAAAGCGAATAAATTAAACTTTCAGAAATCGCAACAAAGTGCGGAGCAAAAAATCACAGGAAAATTACTGTATTTGAACGAGCAGAATGGTGATGTGGATTTGCTTATTCAAGATGACAATCGTTTTAGCTATTACCCTGATATTACAAAAGGTGGTTTAGTCGATAAAGCAGAGATAATTGACATACCTAAAAATGCACAGTTTTTCAATCAAGCAACGTTAGCTAAACAAACAAAAGAGGTGATTGTATATTTAACCTCTGATGCAGTAATGTCTTACAATATAGAAGATAAAACATTTAGCAAACTTACGGATGTTGATACTTTATATAAGTACCAAAGTATTTTTGAAGTGAATTTTGGTGAGTTTGTACAAGATTTTAATCAGGACGGTTTAAGTGATTTTATTACGTACAGCCTAGATAAAACACATGTTTATCTACAAAAATCTGATGGTTCATTCAATCATCAATCTCTCGCAATTTCCCCACGTATAGAAAAGTCAGGAAGTGGCATATCTTTCACACCACAGAATTTTTATCATGTTGATTTTAATCATGATGACAAAAAAGATATTGCCTTCCAGGTTGATGACCAAATGTTAGTTTTCGCACAAAATGAAGATAAATCTTTCAATGATAAAACATTGGTCATTACTTTAAATGCGCATTTAGAACATCAAAATTCTGCAATCAAAAAGCAACAAGGTGAAAAAAGTCCCAATGTAAACCTTGAAACTATTGAAGATATAAATGGCGATGGTTTAGTGGATATAGTTACTAAGGAATCTGTTAGAGAAGGCATAATGTCTAGAACTAACGTACTTATGGTTCGTTATGGCTTTCTTGAAAATGATGTCATAAATTACAAAAAAGAACCTGACGGCAAAGCTACTTTTGATGGCGAAGGAATGATCAAGTTTAAAGATGTCGATGGTGATGGGCTTAAAGATTATTACACACTAAGTGTTGAGATGGGAATTGGAACGATGATGTCGGTTATGTCTGGTGCTATTGATATGGACTTACGATTCTATAAATTAGGAGAAAATGGCAAATATATCAAGAAACCTGCTTATGAAAACGAAGTTGAAATGCCCATTGGTTCAAGTAGTAATGGCGAAACACTTACCGATGTGAGTGACTTTAATGGTGACGGTATCAATGACCTGATTCTTAAAACTGATGATGATGAATTTACAATTTATTCAGGTTCTAAGGGCAAGCGTTTATTTGGTAAACGTGGTGCTGATTATGATATATCACTTCCTACAAGTGTTCGAACAGAAGTAAAAGATTTTAATAACGACGGTAAAGCCGATATCCTCTTTTTATATGGTAAGCACTATGATGAAGATGAAGAAAAAGAAGTTGGCGAAAATAAGTTAACATTATGGTTATCAGATAGTTAATTAATGCCAGTAGTTCGCTATACTAGGAGGGAGGCACATTTAGTGCTTCTTTTTTTTAGCAATGTCATGCTGCTCTCATAGTATTCATGACTATTTTAGAGGCTTAATTATGCGTTTCTTATCCCGTAGATTGGTACTTCCTAATGATTTAAATTATGCAAATTCACTTTTTGGCGGCAGGGCATTGGCGTGGATTGATGAAGAGGCCGCCATTTTCGCTATTTGTCAATTAGAGACTAACTGCTTAGTTACTAAGCATATTGGCGCTATCAATTTTGAATCTCCAGCCCTTCAAGGTGATGTTGTTGAGTTTGGTTTAACGACGAAAAGTGTGGGGAGAACCTCAATTACCATTACTTGCTTAATGCGGAATAAAGTCACTAAAAAGACCATCTGTTTAGCCGATGATATTGTATTCGTGCAAGTTGATCCTGACACCAAAAAGCCGATCCCTCATGGAAAAACCTTGCAAGCCTTGCATACCCAAGAAGCAGAATAAATCACGTCAGTTTAGATTTTCATCAAAAATATTCCTATCATAAAAATCAACGTTAATATGTTGATTTTTTAGTATTTTAATTGTCTAAAAAACCATTTTTAAATTTTTATTTACATCGGTAGTTTATTTTATCTACATACTTTTCTTGTGTGTTAGTGTGTTGGTGGTGTATAACACCTGTATTGTTTTATTTGAGCACAAATCACAGAACTTAAGCATAACTACCGTAAGGAAATATTATGACACCTCAGTGGGATAATGAAAAACCGATATATCTCCAGTTATACCAGCAAGTTGTTGCTCGTATTCTCGATGGTTATATCAAAGAAGGCGAAGCATTGCCATCAGTCCGAAAAGTGGCTGCAGAATATCAAGTGAATCCAATTACTATTTCTAAGGCGTATCAAATGTTACAGGATGAGCACGTTGTAGAAAAACAGCGTGGAAAAGGTTTATTTGTTAAATCTGGAGCGCAAGAGATAATGCTTGATCGAGAGAGAGAAAATTTTTTGGTTCAACAGTGGCCAGAAATATTAAAGCAAATAACGCGATTAAAGCTTTCTGCTGAACAGTTGTTAACAGGAGATAAGTTATGAGTGAATTAATTTCTATTACAGGCTTAAATAAATATTACGTTAAGAAACATGGAGTGTCTAATGTGAACTTAAGTATTCATAAAGGACAAATTGTTGGTTTAGTTGGTCCTAATGGTGCGGGTAAAACCACATGTCTTCAATCGTTGCTAGGTTTAACTGAATTTGAAGGTGACATTAATGTTCTGGGGTATCATCCAAGAAAAGACCGTGAAAAGATGCTTAACGATGTCGCCTATATTTCAGATGTCGCTATATTGCCTAAATGGTTAAAAGTGACTCAAGCATTAAGCTTCATGAATGATGTTCATCCTAATTTCGATATTGAAAAAGCCCGTCAATTTCTTGCAAAAACTAATATCGATATGAATGATAAAGTGAAGGCGTTGCTTAAGACAAGCGTACCAAGTTTAGCTGACATTTTTGTTGGCGTGATGACCAAGGAGATATATTCATGAACACGAAAGTATTAACAACTTCAATCAAAAAAGATTATGGGAATTTAGCAATATTCTAAAATGGGTACCCATGGTTATCGCTGCTTTGGTTATCGTGATGCCTCTCGCTATTTTATGCAAAATAATGAAGGGTTTAGTGAACTATTTCAGTTATTAACAACATTACCTGAACCGTTTTTTTCTGCTGAGCATGCGCCAATGCTTCCTAAATTATTCTTTGTAATGTCACTTTCTTTATTTACACCCTTTTTAGTGGTGGCGTTAATTATTCAGCTTTATTACTTCATGGTATGTCTATTTGATGAGCGCAGAGATTTATCTATTATTTTTTGGCGCACGTTACCTGTTTCTGATGTCACCACAATTATTGCCAAATTAATTACCGGAGCCTTGGCAATTCCAGCTATATTTTTAGGCGCCGCAACCGCTACTTTATGCTTGATTCTTTTGTTAGCACTTTTAGTTTGTATTATATTGTCTATTGGTTACGATGTTAGCTTATGGGCATTGTGGGTTGATGCTGATATTTTAAGTGGAGTATCACTTATTTGGTTACACATTATTCCCTTTGCTATTTGGATGTTGCCTTTGTTTGCATGGTTAATGTTAGCGTCTATGTATGCGAAGAAAGCGCCATTTTTATGGGCAACATTACCTGTGGCCGTTATTTTATTAGTTGAAGGTTTTGTCGTTCACCACTTCCATTTATCGCAATTGTTTATAGGTAGCTTATTACTGGAGTATTTCTCACTTACAGCACAATTTTTTGAATCTGTGCAAGGGCAAGAAGACTTTGCCCGAACAGTACCATTACAGGCACTTATTACTAAATTAAATATAGGAAGTGTATTGGTAGGGGGAGCATTACTTTATAGCACATACTGGTTAAGAAAGAACAAAGCTGAGGTGTAACGTTATCTAAGTATATTAATGTTCAGCCGCTACAAGCTGCGCCATCAAAATATTCTATGTGTTAATGGTGCAATTTTTTTAGTGGTTTAGTAGCATGAACGTTAGTTTCTAAAAATAGCTCGGTGATCTTAGGCTGATAATATATTAGGCGAAGTCATTAAAAAGAGTTTGAACAGGAAAGTGTTTGGCAAACACTGAGGTTATAAACGCTATAGCAGAAGCTATAGCGTGATAAATAATTTAGACGATAACTTTCTTTGCAAATAAAGTTTCAATTTGTAGTATTAAGCGATTTTTGACTTGTTTATTAAGGCCCAGCGTAAAAAATATGCTTGAAATTGTAGCTACAATAATAACTGTTTTATATAATTTAATGCCCGTAAACATAATCAAAAGCATTAACAAAAGTGCATAGGTTAACCCCATTACAGCAAGGCATAAACATAAGCCTTGGACTTCTTTGTTTTGAAATATCTTCATGTTTTAGCCTTTACTTTATTTCTTTAATCTCAATATAAATTAGCTTACCAAAGTTATGTTATGCACTCTATAGCCAAAGTAATGCTAAGTGTTACATTTGGTTTCGAAAGCAATTGAAAATATGTCATGAATTGAAAGATCATGGTGCTTTTGTTATGAAGTAGGCAATTATCTTTTGTTGCTATAAAATAATTTAAGGAATAATGATGAGTAAAGTACAATTATTATTAATACACATGCTCTGCTAGCTTTAGTTATAATAGTGGCCCTTTCGACATTATTATGAAACGCAATAAATTAAAATAGGAATACCATGAAAGTAAATGTTTTTATTGAAAAATTAAGTACTAATCCTGAACAGATTGAATTTAGTGAAGTAATGACTGTTATTTCAGCTAACTACCATTACCAGCCCAGTACGTTTAGTAATGGTGAATTAACTAATGAAGCGGGTTCTAATGAAGGATCATGCAAGATTTTTGCTTTTGCTAAATTACATGACCTATCGGAAGAATCAACATTAGCGTGTTTTGGTCAATATTATCGTGAAGATGTATTGTTAAATCCTGAAGGAATAGACCACGGAAATATTAGAAACTTTATTAAGCAGGGGTGGCAGGGTATTAATTTTGAAGGAAAAGTACTTTCTTAATTAGTAATCATTATCTTCTAATAGGTATTGAGTGTATCCTTTTGTACCAAAATATCGAATAGATTTTTTTAACTTGATCATTTTGGCGATAAGTAATTCGCCAAAATAAATTTTCACTATTTTTTTTTCGCCATTAGCGTCTTTTTGATATTGATGCAGAGGATTTTTTCTTAAATTATCAAACTCTGTTTTCATGATAAGTTTCAAACAGTAAAATCCTCTTCTAAATCAAATAATTTACTTTTGATGGATTAATCGATCAAGCTCTTGTTTTGATAAATAACTTTCCATGGTTGAACGTAGTAATTTATACAATAAAATTGAACCATCAATTTCTTCTTTACGATTCGTTAAGCTCTCAATATTTAAACCTAATGGTAAATCGTAGGGTAAAACAGCGTCGAGTATCTGCTGTAATGTGTTTAAACAGATACGAATAGATTCATAAAGCGGTTTTTCCGCGTTAAGAATACGTAAACTCGTCGCTTCAGGAACACTTACTCCTAACCATTCAATAAATTCAAGCGTTTTTTTACTACCACACGGTGAAAACGTTAAGATGATACGCTGTGGTTTTAAACCTTGCTGCTGACATTCAATCGCATAGCGCGTTAACATATCTATCGTAGCTTGAGGATTGTAAATGGCTTGAGATATAAAGAAGTTACACCCTTGCTGATGCTTTTCTATTAATCGCGTATGTTCATTACCTTTATTTGCATGACGTTCTGCAATGGTAATACCGCCAATAAAGAAATCATTCTGATTATCAACTAACGTTTTATAAGCACTAGATAGGGGTAAAGAAATATTATTTTTCTGTGAAGGGCTTCCAACAAGAACAACATCACGAATGCCATAGTATTGCCAAGCTTCGTTAGCCCACTGGTCAAAATCATCACTATTAGACTGCACAACACTTTTATAAGTGATGACTGGGCGCTGAGATTTATTCTGCAATAAAGATGCATAATGACGAGGATCTAAAGTTGATTTAAATGGGAATGGACGAGGTACATTAGTGCGCGAATCTTCATCTTGAATATCGTAAACAATCAAACCATCAAAGTCGATATCACTAACCCGTTCAAGAAGCTTTTCAGCAATTTTTTCAACCTGTTCTAAAGGCGTATCACTTTTCGGTGGGGTTGTGCCAATAAAATAGACGCCACGTGTAATATCGTTATAACGAGCTCTTAATTCAGATCCTTTATTCACTTTATTTCTATACCATAATTTTGATAAAACTGATGTGTTTATAATACATTTTTAGTAAGTATAAATCTTAGTGATATTTATATTTTATTGTCGATTAAAAACTAATTTGCATATATTTAGAAAAAGTTGACTTTATGTGTAATAAAATTCAATTCTAAAAGACTAACTTCACTATGCATTATAAAACACTTACCATTAATATTATGAATGGAGAAAAATATGGTTATGATATAAGTAATTTGACTAAATTTTAACAATTAAATTACAAAATACATTGACATAATATGTCGCAGTGATAGGTTGGACATACACCTATTATTAGGTTCGCAGGAATAACTCAAACCAAAAAGGTTATAACTGTATATGGAAATTAACTAACAAAAGAGAACATTATGAAAATGTCTGCAAACCCATTTCAAGCATGCTTGGACACAATCCTTTCACCGACAGTAGCTTTTGACACCATTAAAGAAAAAAAGGGCTGGTCATGGTTACCATTTATTTTACTGACTAGTTCAACATTTTTTTTATTTTTGTATTATTTTAATGTTGTTGATTTTTCTTGGTTAAAAGAACAAATGCTTAATCAAGCTGCAGCATCAAAACCAATGACAGACGACGAACTTAAAACGATGGCGAGTATCTATGAAAAAGACACGATGCTATGGACTACCGCTATTGGCGGTACCTTAGGTTTTGTCGTTATTAATATGCTCACCGCAGTTTATTACCATATAGCGACAAAAGTAAGCGCCGGTAGCGAGTATAAATTTACTCAATGGTTTGCTTTTACTTGGTGGGCAAGTCTTCCTGCAATTGTTTCTGTTTTACTGAGTGCACTTGTCATATTTTTTTCTGCTGATGGGATGGTGACCATGCAAGATTTACAGCCAACAAGCTTTAACAGTTTATTATTTTCTGTAGAGCCAAGTAACGCCTGGTACAGTCTTCTTGAAGCGATTAACTTATTTTCTTTTTGGATGATTGCCGTTACGGCTATTGGTCTTCGTTCTTGGTTGAATATTGAAAACAAAAAAGTATTAATTATTGCCGCTGCACCACAAATTTTTATCTTCGGTGGTTGGGCTTTATATATTATGTTTATCGCGTAAAAGAGAGCTAATTGATGAAAAAAACACTGATTATTATTGCAGTCATTATTGGGCTAGTCAGTCTTGCCTATTTTAAAAAAACCGGCAAATCACAAACGCTTGAAGTTAAAATTCAGCAGGTGGAAGCAGAAAATATTAAGCGTTCAATTTTGGCATCTGGTACTTTAGTTTATAAAGAACAGGTTCAGTTGCGCTCTGAGGTAATAGGTCAAGTCAGTGAAATGTTGATAGAGGAAGGTGATGAGGTTGTTAAAGGGCAAGTATTAATGCGTCTTGAACCTCGTACTTTTCGTGCGGATGTCGAGCAACAAGCAGCCTTTGTTCGCATCCAAAAGATTGCTATTGAACGTCAAAAAAAGAAAATTGAAAATTTAAAATCTCAATGGCAACGTAAACATGATTTGTATGAACGAAAAATTCTTGATCGTGATGCTTATGAGCTTATTGATAACCAATACGCGTTAGCAAAAATTGATTTACGTTCTCGTCAAGAATCTTTATTACAAGCGGAAGCGACACTTGATAAAGCACAAGAGCGTTTAGATAAAACTGTTTTTCGTTCACCTATTAATGGTATAGCAACATCAGTTGATATTAAACAAGGCGAAACAGCGATTAGTGGATCTACAAATATTTCGGGATCTGATTTGATTACGTTAGCTGATCCATCATCAATTCTTATTGAAGTACAAGTTGATGAAGCTGACATTGCTAATATTATTGTTGGCCAACAAGCTGATATATTTGCTGTGGCATTTCCTGATGATGCACTAAAAGGCGAGGTACAAAGTATCGCTACGACCGCTAAACGAGCACAAGGTAGACAAGGTTTAAGCTTTAAAGTGAAAATCTTATTATCTGATTCAAATGCCGTTGCGGTTAGACCAGGTATGAGTTGTCGCGCTGAAATATATACACAAAGTAAAAATAAAACGATAGCTGTGCCCAGTGAATCGGTGATCTTTGCTAAACAAGAAAATAAAGGAGAAGACGATGAAGAGGGCTCAAAAGAAGATAATTTCAACCACGTTTTTGTTCTTGTAGAAGGTAAAGCTGTTAAACGTCGTGTTGAATTGGGGATTTCAAACGACCGATTACAAGAAATTTCTTCAGGTATAAAAATTGGCGATAAAGTGATCACTGGACCAGCGAGAGTATTAGGTAAATTAAAAGATGCTCAGTCAGTGAATGTGATGGATAACGAGGCATAAATGATGTCTGAAGAATTGATTGAAATAAAGACTACAGAAAAAATCATCGAATTAAGCAAAGTGGCTAAGCGCTATAAAATGGGTAACCAAGAGTTTTATGCACTTAATGATTTTGACCTTGAGATTCAACGCAACGATTATCTCGCCATTACTGGGCAATCAGGATCGGGTAAATCTACGTTGATGAACATTCTTGGCTGCTTAGATTATCCAACAAGTGGTAAATATAAGCTGAAAAATAAAGATGTGTCAGAGCTTGATGAATCTGCTCTTGCAGGGATTAGAAATTTAGAAATTGGTTTTATCTTTCAAAGCTTTAATTTATTGCCGCGGGCCAGTGCGCTGCAAAATGTCATGCAGCCATTAATTTATCGCGGTATGCCTATTAAAGAACGAAAGATAAAAGCGGAGTTAGCTCTCACTCGTGTTGGTTTAAAAGATCGTGTTGATCATTTGCCAAATCAATTGTCTGGTGGGCAACGTCAACGTGTGGCCATTGCTAGAGCATTAGTCACAGAACCCGCAATACTTTTGGCCGATGAACCCACAGGAAACTTAGATTCGGCCACGACAATGGAAATAATGGCTCTATTTGATGAACTTCATCAGGATGGACAAACCCTCATTATTGTTACACATGAACAAGAAATTGCCGATCGTTGTCAGCGTGTCATCCGTTTAACGGATGGTTGTTTAGTTGCTGACTCCTCAAACCTTGATATAGAGCTTCAATATAAGCAAGAACAACTTAAAAAGGAGGCTGAGTATGTCTAGCGTTTTATTTAAAATTGTTGAAAGTACTCGTTCAGCAGCGCACTCTGTTCGTGCACATGGCTTTAGAAGTTTCCTAACGACGTTAGGCATTATTATAGGTGTGGCTTCCGTGATTGCTGTTGTTTCTGTTGTGCAAGGTTTAGGCAGTAGTATTACTTCACAGTTTGATGATATGGGTACTAATGTCGTCAATATTAATGCTTTTACCCCCTTGAAAGAACGCTTACAAGGAAAAATAGCCAAATTAAGCTATCGTGATTTTATAGAAATTCAACACAAAGTGTCAGGAATAAGCCATATAACGCCTACTGTTGCAGCTACTGGCGCAAACGGTGTCGTGCAATAAAGGTGAGTCGACAGCAACCCGTGTGATCGGTACTGGCTCAAGTTACCAATCTCTGTATGGTATTTTTCCTGAATCTGGTCGTTTCTTCAATATTAATGATGACAAATCACGACGTCGTGTCGCTGTATTAGGTGACTCGATTATTGATAAACTTGAAATTAAAGGCTCTCCTGTAGGGCAATATATTATGATTGGCGGTGAATGGTTTAAAGTGATTGGTGTGCTAGAAAAACGCGGAAAACTATTTGGTTTTGACCAAGATGATTTTATACTTTTACCTTACACAACGACAAGAGCCTTACTTGGGGGAGCTGAAGAACCTGATATTAGCATTTCATTGCAAGTCGATGATGCCAATCAACTTGATAGTATTAAACAGCATATTAAAAATTTGCTCCGTCGCAACCATAATTTATCAAAAGAAATGGGTGATGACTTTAAAATTAGTACAGCAGAGCAAATGCTTGAAACCGTTAATAATATTACGTCAAGTACCACCATGGTATTGAGTGGTGTGGTGGGTATTTCATTACTCGTCGGTGGTATTGGTATTATGAACATTATGCTTGTTTCTGTAACGGAACGTACCCGAGAAATAGGTATTCAAAAAGCGCTCGGAGCGACGCGTGTGGATATACTATTACAATTCCTAATAGAAGCTGTGTTCTTATGTTTGCTTGGTGGGTTAATTGGCTTAGCAATCGGTTATGGTGCCGGCGCTTTGGTAAGTAACCTTATTGATTTACCGTCGGCAGAAGTGCCTATGTGGGCAGTCATTTTATCGTTTGGCTTTAGTGCGGGCGTAGGCTTGTTATTTGGTATTATACCTGCGGCAAAAGCGGCTAATTTAGACCCCATTGACGCGTTACGTTATGAATAAAGTAAGCCCTGGTCTGAGCACGAGAGAATAATCAAGAGGGGGTAAGTGATTATATTTATAAACGGTTAAACAAAAAAAAGCCCAGTTATTCACTGGGCAAAAAGATAAGGGAGAAACATAACAGTTGTAAAGTTTAGCTTTCTGTTACTCCTAATGGTTTGTTAGCCACGATAGAAGCTTTTTTCTGCAATAAACTTTTTCCATTTATCGCTATTTTTCTTGATTTTAAAGCTTCTGGTATTTCTCTTTCTAAATCAATATGAAGCAAGCCATGCTCCATAAAAGCGCCAATCACTTTCACATGGTCACCGAGTTGAAACTTTCTTTCAAAATTACGTTCAGCAAGACCTTGATGTAAAAACTTTCGTGATGCTCCATTATTATTCGTTGCTTTAGTGCCAGTAACAACTAAAGTATTTTGTTTAGATTCTATTTCAAGATCTTCTTCAGCAAAACCTGCAATAGCCATGGTAATTCTATATTGGTCTTCAGCAAGTAATTCAATATTGTAGGGAGGGTAAGATGATTGTTTATCAGTTCGAGAAGCTTTTTCAATTAAACCCGCTAAGTGGTCAAAACCAATAAATGAGCGGTAAAGTGGGCTAAAATCTGTTTGTGTACGCATAATTCATATCCTATTTGTTATACCCATCATGTTAATTTGAGGGTATTAGCAATATGTGACTTCCTTTGGAATATTTCTTTGCTTGATATAACCAACATATAGTTGCGAAATAGTCATGCTGAAATTATTATTCCCAGGAATATAATGTGCCTTTCAATATTGAACAGGCGGTTAATGTAGCCCCGTTTAGCTTATGGCGACTACACTATTAAAGATGGGATTGATGTTGGTTTTTTCAAGTAAAAAGTAAAATAAAAAACATTTATATTTCTAAGTTATTGAAAAATAAATTTATTTTTTTTGTGTTAATACTTCTACTGGGCTTAATGCTTTCATTGTTGAAAGAGCGAGTTCATAGTCTGGGTGCTTTGAGATGTCGGCAACAATTTCTTTATAAGCGATTATTCCTGATGAGTCAATAATAAAAATCGCCCGCGTTAATAATCCCATATCCTTAATGAGTAAGCCATAGTTCTTACCAAAATCACGCCATACTGAGTCAGATAATACGACTAATTTATCGATGTTTTCGGTTTTACAAAAACGTTTCTGCGCAAAGGGTAAGTCATTACTAATTGTCAACATAACAAATTCTTCAGGTAAATGTGTTATCTCATCATTAAAACGTTTAGTTTGAACTGAACAAACACCAGTATCTAAACTTGGCACTACTGATATAAGTATGCTTTTTCCTGAAAATTGAGAGAGCGTCACCGGCGCAAAGCTTGCATTGACTACCTTAAAATCAGGGGCTTTTTGACCAACATCAACTTGCGTACCTAATAGTGTTATAAATTTGTTGTTTGCTTTAACTAAATTCGTTGTTTGTTGTAATTTATCGTCATGAAATGAATTAGCAGGTGTCTTAAAAATAATGAAACCATTTAAAATTAAAATCAGAGTAAAAGTAAAAAATAAATTTGAAAATTTCATATTATGTAAGGTGTTTTAAAGTTATTGATATACAGATGTTAACTTTGACAATAAAAAATAGCCATTATTTAGTGCATTATTTCAAATATTATGTATTGTTATTTATAGATAAACAGTAAAATATAATCGTTTCAACTATTATCTTTGAATGAGGAATAATGAAAATATGTCAATACCCCTTTTAATTTGTGACGACTCGAACATGGCGCGAAAGCAAGTTGCACGTTCATTGCCTGATGGCTGGGATGTCGACATTAGTTTTGCAACTAATGGTAAAGAGGGCATTGAAGCTATTAAAGCCGGCAAAGGTGATGTCCTTCTCCTTGATTTGAATATGCCTGTCATGGATGGTTACCAAGTACTTGAAACAATTATCAAAGAAGACTTAAATGCCATGGTGATTGTTATTTCTGGTGATATACAGCCAGAAGCTCATCAGCGAGTGACGAGTTTAGGTGCATTAGACTTTATTCAAAAGCCGATCAACAAAGCTAAATTAACCGAAATATTATTAGCCTATGGTATTTTTACTCAAGATGAAAATGACGATAAACCATTACCTATTAAAATGGAAAAAATTCCGGCTATAGCAAAACCTTCTTCACATATTGAACTTACACCGCTTACTCAAGCAGCAGATATTGTTAGTGTAGAAAAAGAGGAGTCAGAGGAAGGTTTTTTCTTAGATCCTGAATTAAGAGACTGTTACCAAGAAATAGCCAACGTTGCTATGGGGCAAGCAGGGGATTTATTAGCAAGATTGCTCGATGTTTTTGTCGTTCTGCCCATCCCTAATGTCAACTTAATTGAAGTTAGCGAATTGAGTATGGCGTTATCTGATGTTGAAGAACAAGAAAGTACCTCAGGTATTTGCCAAGGCTTTATTGGTGCAGGTATATCAGGTGAGGCCTTACTTATTTTAAATGATTCAAGTTTTAAAGATGTTGCGTCATTAATGAATTACACCTATGAAGTTGATGAAAGTACAGAACTTGAGTTGCTAATGGATCTAGCCAATGTACTCATTGGTGCCTGTTTAAATGGTGTTTCTGCTCAACTTGATATGCCTTTCAGCCAAGGACATCCCGTTGTTTTAGGGCAACATAAAAAGATATCTGAATTAATAGCGACAAACTCTAAAAAATGGAAACGCACCTTAGCCATTGAAATTAGTTACAGCATTGAAGATTACTCAATAAAGTGTGACTTACTCTTACTCTTTACTGAAGAATCTATGCGTACACTCAATAATAAAATCTCTTACTTACTGGATTAACTATGTCATTAGAAACATCACAAATAAATGAATTACATTGGTTAATGGAAATGCTGCATACGATAGATGTAGGCTTGGTTGTACTAGATAGGGATTACAAAGTTCAAATATGGAACGGCTTTATGGAAAATCACAGTGGCTTATTACCACGTGAAGTAAAAGATAAAGTCTTATTTCCTTTGTTTGATGAAATCCCCGAAGCATGGTTTAAGCGAAAAGCTGAATCAGTATTTTTATTAAAAAATAAAGCCTTTACTATTTGGGAACAACGTCCGTACTTATTTAAGTTTCAAAATTACCGCCCAATAACGGGGGCGGCTGATTATATGTACCAAAATACAACGTTTATCCCTTTGATGTCGGCAACGGGTATCGTCACACATTTATGTCTCATTATTTATGATGTTACTGATAACGCTTCTCATAAAAAAGATTTAGTACAGGCTAATAAAGAATTAGCTATTTTGAGTCAAACAGATGGGTTAACAAAGTTATTTAACCGCACACATTGGGAGCACTGTTTACAAGCGGAATTTAAGCGTTGGATCCGTAGTCAAAACCCTAGCTGCTTAGTGATGATTGACATTGATAAATTTAAAGATGTTAATGACACATACGGACATGTCGTTGGAGATGAAGTTATTCGTCATATTTCAGGGCTCATTCGTCATCATGTACGTGAAACTGATGTGTCTGGGCGTTATGGTGGAGAAGAGTTTGTAATATTATTAGCAGATACACCAGGAGAAAGCGGTAAAGTGTTTGCTGAGCGTTTAAGAGCAGAGATTGAAGAAGCCGTCGTTAAATATAATGACATTGATTTAAAATATACTGTGAGCATGGGTATTGCTGAAATAGACAACAGCATTGAATCTTATGAGACTTGGATAGAATTTGCGGACTCTGCAATGTACCGTGCTAAAAATGCTGGTCGAAATCAAGTGATGATGCATCAGAAGTCATAGTTTATTTAATTAAAAATAACGCATAAAAAAAGCCCTAAATATATTTGGGCTTTTTTAAGTGTTATTTTTAGTTGAAACGCTAACTACTTTTGGTATACCTTTTTACCATTAACCCAAGTCGCTAACACTTTATTCTTCCAGATTTTTTGTGGATCCTGTGTAAAATAGTTATTCTCTAATAAGATAAAATCCGCTTTTTTACCTTTTACCAAGCTACCTACAATATTCTCCTGATGTCCTGCGTAAGCGGCATCTATGGTAAAGCTTCGTAACGCTTCGAGTCGAGTCATACTCTCTTCATTGTACCAGCCATTTTCAGGTTGGTTTTGATGGTCTTGACGTGTTACTGATGAGTGCAAGCCAAAGAATGGGTTAGGAGACTCCACAGGAAAGTCTGAGCCTGCAGCGATAACCGCTTGAGCATTCATTAATTTACGCCATGCATAAGCACCTAAAATACGTTGTTTACCAATACGTTCAACCGCCATGTTTTTATCACTCGTGGCATGAGTTGCTTGCATTGAAGCGATGACATTAAGCTCAGCAAAACGAGGGATATCGCTTAATTGCAATATTTGTGCGTGTTCAATTCTATGGCGAAGTGCTTGGCTGTTTGTTGCTTTTATTTGTGCTTCATATAAATCTAAAATCACTTTATTGGCATTATCCCCAATGGCGTGGGTATTTACTTGAAAACCAGCGTTCATGGCCGTTTGAATATATTGGGTTAATTTTCTTTTGTCATGAAGCATCAGGCCTTTATGGCCTGCATGATCTGAGTAATCAGCAATTAATGACGCGCCACGACTACCTAGAGCACCATCAGCTTGAATTTTCACACTATTAAAATTAAGCATGTTATCACTGCTGGTGAATGGCCCTTGCTTTAGTGTTTTTTGCCAATTATCTGAAGGTAAATACAACATAGCATTTACACGCATAGGCAAAGCGTTTTCATTACTGAGTTCTTTAAATAGCTCGAGGTTATCTGTAAATATCCCTGCATCATGCACACTGGTTAAACCAAAAGAGACCAGTTTATTTAACGCCTTTTTTAAAACAATTTTTTGCTCTTGATGGGTTAATGGCGAAATGCTTTTGGTCATTAAGTCCATGGCGTTATCAACAAATATTCCTGTCGGCTTACCTGATTTGTCACGAATAATGGAGCCGCCTGATGGACTCTTTGTCTGAGGTGTTATTCCAGCAAGTTCCATTGCCTTTGTATTTGCCCAACCTGCATGGCCATCAACCCTACTTAGCCAAACAGGGGTGTTAGGGAAGTATTCATCTAAAGATTTAGCGGTAGGGAATTGCGTATTTTTCCACTGTGTTTGATTCCAACCACGGCCTTGTATCCAAGTAATGCCAGGGTTTTTCTTAGCATAATCTACAGCTGCTTTTACAGCTGCTTTTACAGCTGAATCCTCTGAAAGTGTACCAACTAAACTTGCCTGCATCAAACTTAAGCCATAGCTCAAAATATGCCCATGAGCATCAATTAAACCAGGCATTAATGTTTTGCCATGACCCTCGATGAAAGTCATGTTTTCTGACTGAGGTAACGTTTCACCTTTTATAAATAGTTTATCAATTTTGTCATCAGTAAATTGTATCGCAGTAAATTGCTTCAACTTACTTCCTTCAAGTGTATAACCTTGAACATTTTTAATGACAGTCGTTTGAGCGAATGCAAGTTGAGTGACAAAGCTAAAGCTCAATGCAACATAGCTGAATAATCTCGATTTTTTTTTCATATTATAATTATTTTAAGGAAATCAGTAGTTAACTTTATCATGTCTTTTTTAAATAACACTAATTTTTGACATAAAAAGGGGCGCTAAACTAGTCCCCTTGAAAACCACTACGTTGATCTTATAAATATTGATTTCTTTAAACTAAATCGTTCTTGTTGCTGTTGCAGGAGGAATGAGTGGCACTTCTCATGCGGGGTATAATACAGCGAGTGGACCCTCAACAAATAACGTCACGATACTAAATAAAATTAATTCAACGCTAATAGGTGTTCAGTTAAAGATTGACCCCAGCCACTATTGAAGCCTATAGACTTTAATATCTAAAAGTAAGGGGTGAGAACAGAAGAAAATTTTTACCCGTTATTAAAATAAATTTGTTTTTATGATTTTCTATTTATCGGGGATAACCGCTGAAAAATGAAAAATATAGCCAATAATGATAAGGGCAATAACCAGTGAATTAATTGCCAATATTGACTATAAAACGTTTTTCCTTTGACAAGCGTTATGTCAGCCTTCAGCACGGCTTCAGTGAATTGAGGGAGCTTTGCTTGAATATTTCCTTGATAATCAATAATGGCGGTTACACCATTATTTGTTGCGCGAAGTAATGGTCGAGCAAATTCTAATGCACGCATTCTGGCGATCTCCAGGTGCTGGTGCGGACCATGAGAGTTGCCAAACCATGAGTCATTACTCACCGTGAGTAGTATGTCGGTGTTATCTGTAAAATTAGCTGCGAGTTGTTCCGGGAAGGCGATTTCAAAACAAATCAGCGGTAATATATGATGGCCATTTGCGAGTAGGTTTTGTTGAATATAGTCGCCTCGAGTAAATGATGAATAGGGTAAATTAAAGATAGGCGCTATTGTTCTTAATAATTCTCCAAAAGGCACGAATTCGCCTATTGGGAGTAAATGATTTTTATAATAACGATTGCTGTGATCATAACGGTAGTGGCCAGCAGTATCAGCGGCTTCCTTTTTACCTAAGACCACTAATGAATTGAAATATGCTTTAGAATCAAATTTATAATTTAAAATACCAGTAATAATTGCACTGTTATTTAATGCAGCAGATCTATCAGCTAAAAGAAGAAAGTCCTGTGCGGTTGGTTCTATTGCAGTAATGGCGTTTTCTGGCCAAATTATAATGTCAGCATCATAGTTTGATCTTGCGTGGTCAAGATACATCAGCATCGTTGGCCACTCTTTATCTGGCTCAAACTTCATTGATTGTTCGATATTTCCTTGAACTAATGCAGCTTTTACTGTGTTTTTCGTTGGATTTACCCACGCGACGCTAGTTAATAAATAACCACTAATGGCAATTCCAGCCAGTAAGAATAAATGGATTTTACGGTGAGAATTTATAACGGTGTTGATCAGTGCAACGCTAATAATGATTAACAAGGCACTAATGCCAACTTCACCAACCAGTGGCGCGAAACGAGATAATGGGCCATCAATTTGGCTATAACCGATAGACAGCCAAGGAAAACCGGTTAACACATTAGTACGAAAATACTCACTAATCATCCAAAATGGAGGAAGTAACCATAATGAAAATTGTCGATTGGGGGAAAATCTACTGGATAGATAACAAGCCAATGCTGGGTAAAGTGCCAAATAACAGCAAAGTAGTAACATCAGCAATAATGAAAAGACGAGTGGTAGGCCACCGAATTGATCAATACTGACATGAACCCAGCTAATTCCACTCGCAAACCAGCCTAATGCAAAAATGAAACCCTGTTTAGTTGCTGTTCTTACATTAGCGCCATTAATAGAATTAAAGAATAACGGGAGAACAAGAAGCATAACCCACCATTGAGAAAATGGCGCATAGGCAACTACTAAACTTAGCCCATAAAAAAAGCTAAGTAAGTTCTGTTTATTAAGTAAGTTAGCGCGTAGGCGCTGTATTAGGTTAATACCTAGCATTTTGAAGGGCATCAAGATTAATCGACAATTTTTCCAGTGATTTTATGAGATTTTGGAATGATAATATGTAGGGTTTGAATGCGGCGGTTATTGCCAGCGGTAATTTTAAACTCAAAATCACCTATCATCACTAACTCACCTTTTTTCGGCATATGACCAAATTGATGTAAAACTACGCCACCTATTGTATCTGCATCATTTTCATCGAACTTAGTATTAAAATATTCATTAAAGTCATCAAGCTCAGTCAGTGCATTTACTTGATAAACATTACTAGCAAGGTGCTTGATATCTTGTTCAATTTCATCATCCGTCTCATCTTCAATTTCGCCAACAATGAGTTCAAGAATATCTTCGATGGTAACAAGACCTGAAACACCACCATATTCGTCCACTACGACTGCCATGTGGTAGCGTTTTGAACGGAATTCATGTAATAAAGGTTCAACTTTTTTACTTTCAGGAACAATAATCGATTGACGAATTATTTTTGCTATCGTGCATTCTTCTTGTTGACCAAAACCATAAGCGAGTAGATCTTTCGCTAATAGAATACCTTCAATATGATCAATGTCGTCATTAATAACAGGAAATCTTGAGTGGCCAGATTCTAATATAATAGGTAATGATTTTTCAATGGTGTTATTAATATCAAGTGTGACCATTTGTGATCTTGGGATCATAATGTCACGCACACGCATATCAGAGACTTCTAATACACCTTGGATCATTAATTTGGTTTCTGGTTTAATTAAGTCACGGTCTTCAGCGTCATTTAACACATCAACCAGTTCTTCCTTGTTTCTCGGCTCTCCAGTGAATACTTGTACTAATTTATCAAGTATCGATTTATTTGCAGAGCCGTTGCTAGAATGGGGTTGGTCATCGCTCATAGAGCTTATTTATTTCCTGTAAGGTTAACTTGCTGCTTAGTTTCTAATCAATTGAAAGTAAATTCAAGTGGTAAATGATTATTTGTGTAAAGGATTATAAGTGAATCATATTATTCATTTATAATATAGGGATCTGATATGTTTAGTTCGTTTAATAATTTTGTTTCAAGCGCTTCCATTTCAGTAGCTTCGCTATCATCTATATGATCGTAACCTAATAAATGCAAACAGCCATGAATAACCATGTGAGCCCAGTGATTATGAAGGTCTTTGTGTTGTTCGTTTGCTTCTTCTGAAACAACATCGGCACAAATAACTAAATCACCTAGTAGGTCTAGCTCAATTCCTTCAGGTATTTCAAAAGGAAAAGATAAAACATTCGTCGGTTTATCTTTTTCTCTATATTGTAAATTAAGTGTCTGGCTTTCTAGAATTCCAACCACCCGAACAGTGAGTTCAAAATCTTTTTGGTAATGATTTAAAGCGGTATCAACCCAAAGTTGAAATTGTGTATTCGTTGGTAAATTAGGCGTATTACAAGCATGTTGAAGATCTAGGGTAATTGTCACTATTTTTTTTCCGATACATCATGTGCGTTGTTATATTTCTTTGCTTCTTTTAAACGCTTCTCTTTTTGTTCAAAAGCATCATAAGCATCGACAATTCTTGCAACAACAGGATGACGTACTATATCTTTCGACTGAAAGTAATTGAAACTAATACCAGGAATATCATCAAGTACTTCAATCGCATGGCGTAAGCCAGATTTTGCACCCCGTGGTAAATCTACCTGTGTAATATCACCGGTGATCACTGCACGCGCATTAAAACCAATACGAGTCAGGAACATTTTCATTTGTTCAACAGTGGTATTCTGACTCTCATCAAGAATAATAAAAGCATCGTTTAATGTTCTACCGCGCATGTAAGCGAGCGGTGCAATTTCTATCACATTGCGTTCGATGAGCTTTTCAACTTTTTCGAAGCCAAGCATTTCAAAGAGTGCGTCATATAAAGGACGTAGGTAAGGATCTACTTTCTGTGATAAATCACCCGGAAGAAAACCAAGTTTTTCACCGGCTTCAACCGCTGGGCGGGTTAACATAATACGACGAACTTCCTGTCGTTCTAATGCTTCAACAGCACAAGCAACTGCTAAGTAGGTTTTACCTGTTCCAGCAACACCAACACCAAAGCTAATATCATTACTGAGAATGTTATGCACATAGCTTTGTTGATTGGGATTACGAGGCTTTACAACGCCACGTTTGGTTTTAATTGTAACTAACTTGTCGAAATCAACATCAACTTTAACTGGCGCTTGCTCAAGGACTTTTGCGTCTAAAATAGCAAGGTGAACCATTTCTTCACTTATTTCTTTTAGTTGATTTTTCACGGTTGCTGTTTCAATATATAAATTTTTCAGCAAAATGATGACAGCATCACAGTTGTTAGGCTCACCCATCACTTTAAATTGATTACTGCTATAACTTAATTTAACGCCCAGGCGACGTTCAATGGTTTTTAAATGCTCATCCATTGAACCACATAAATTAGCTAAGCGATTATTATCAAGAGGTTCTAAGTTAAATTTATTACTGATGCTCGTAGTCAAATTTATATCCGTTTTTATAGGCTAAGATTGTAAAAAAATTATGGTGTAAAAGTGCCTACACCTAAATCGTCAATGTTACTAGTTGTATGATGGCTGTTAGCTAAGATGTCTTCAGGTGAATGTGCAATACGTAAGCCCATTTCACTTTCTTGACGAACTAATTCACCACGTAATGAATTAGCATAGACGTCAGTTATATTTACATCAACAAATTGTCCTATTACGGTATGAGGAGCAAGAAAGTTCACTGTGCGGTTATTTTCTGTTTTACCACGTAATTCCATTGGGTTTTTCTTTGAAGGCCCTTCAACTAAAATACGTTGTTCTGTATTAAGCATTTGGCGAGCAATACGTAATGCTTGATGGGTAATTTGATCTTGAAGAATTTGTAAACGCTGTTTCTTCGTTATATCGCTAATGTCGTCAACCATATCTGCAGCAGGTGTACCTGGACGCGCGCTGTAGATAAAGCTAAAGCTTAAATCAAAATCTACGGCTTTGATTAAAGCCATTGTCGCTTCGAAATCAGCATCTGTTTCGCCAGGGAAACCGATAATAAAATCAGAAGACATACAAATATCAGGGCGTGCTTTTTTAAGTTTTCGAATTTGAGATTTATATTCTAACGCAGTATGACCACGCTTCATTTGGGTTAAAATGCGATCTGAACCACTTTGTACTGGTAAATGTAAGTGGCTAACTAATTCAGGAACATCTTTGTAAACCTCAATGATATCATCAGTAAATTCAATAGGATGTGATGTTGTATAACGCACTCTGTCAATGCCGTCAACAGTAGCAACCAAACGCAATAACTCTGAAAAACGACAAATTTCATCATCGTGTGTTACACCACGATAGCCATTCACGTTTTGTCCCAATAAATTGACTTCACGAACGCCTTGAGCAGCAAGTTGGGCTATTTCATATAAAACATCGTCTAGAGGACGACTAACTTCTTCACCACGTGTATAAGGTACAACACAGAAAGTACAGTATTTACTACAGCCTTCCATGATAGAAACAAAAGCACTTGCTCCATCAGCCTTTGGTTCTGGAAGACGATCAAATTTTTCAATTTCGGGGAAGCTTACATCAACAACAGGATTATGATCACCGGTAACTTGTTGGATCATTTCAGGCAAACGATGCAAGGTTTGTGGTCCAAAAACCATATCAACGTAAGGTGCGCGTTGACGAATGGCATCACCTTCTTGTGAAGCAACACAGCCACCAACCCCAATAAGTAGATCGGGGTTCTTTTCTTTTAGTTTTTTCCAGCGACCTAATTGATGGAATACTTTTTCTTGCGCTTTTTCACGTATAGAACAAGTGTTTAATAAGATAACATCCGCATCTTCAGCTTCGTCGGCCAATACAAAACCATGTGTTGAGTCTAATAATTCAGCCATTTTCTGCGAGTCATACTCGTTCATTTGGCAACCCCAAGTTTTGATGTATAGCTTTTTACTCATTAACTTTTCACTCATTAGATATCTAAAAATCTGAAGAAGCTAACACGAAACTTATAGCTTCATGATTAGTTCAATTTAAGGACGCGTATTTTACTCCTTCTTGGCTCTTGACGCTAGTACACTATTAAACTTTCAGTAAAGCAATGTAAGGCTTACCAATTATTCGCTGTTGCAGGTAATAAATATTCGTATAAGTGATATAGGTTGGTTAGAATGAACTTGAAAAATAATTGAATAATTAAGCGTGAATATTATGAATGATTTTGATTGCGTAATTGTTGGCGGCGGCATGATTGGGGCTGCTAGTGCTTTGTCATTAGCCAATCTTGGGCTTACTGTGGCTATTGTTGAGCAATATCAGAGCCAGGGCAA